>NZ_JAMJFW010000089.1:0-6682 GCF_023544405.1 Enterobacter cloacae complex sp. OE43NF | reverse complement strand
TTAAAACATTAAAAAAACGCCACCACAAGATTATAATCTTGAACTTTCGAAGTTGTTGGAATATGTTGTGTTATATACTTTTTTAGTGCAACGATGATATCGTCAAAGCATTCTCCCGAGTCGCCATGCGTCTAGCCGGTACCTCAGGGACATGTGTAGCCGATTAACATTCATTTTAAATAACACAAATCTTCATGGAGTTTATCATGTTCAAATCGATCATGACCGTATCACTGCTGGCCGCCGCTATTGCCTCTACCAGCGCAGTGGCCGCAGACAATTCGGCGGGTGGTATCATTAACTTTACCGGCGCTATTACCGATACAACCTGTACCATTAACGGCGGTAAAAGCGCAGACTTTACCGTTGCGCTTTCCCCTATTTCGGTAAAAGATGCGGGCACCACGGTTGGCCTGATCACTAAGAATAAAAAATCTATTGCGCTGACTTTCTCAGGTTGTGCACCAGCAGCCGGAACGACCGGTACCCCGCTGAAAGTGTATTTCTCCAGCGCGGATAATATTTCCACTGACGGTAAATACCTGCTGAATAACAGCGTGAACGAAAGCGATGCCAGCGTGGCACGTAATGTCGGCTTTGCGTTAGTGGAGCCAGGTTCGTCTACGCCTATTACCCTGAACCAGCCTTACACGACAAATATTATGGGTACAGCGACCGCGCCAGATTCCGAAACGCTGACGCTGGATGTTTATTACTATAAAACCAATACCGCTGATGCAACGGTCGGTGCGTTGAGCTCCAACGTAACGTATACCATTTCCTACCTGTAATAGTGATTATTCAGGCTCTGTTTTCGCAGAGCCTGTATTTAAGGTTGCAATCATGCGCAAGGCAATTTTGCTGGCAGGCTTACTGCTAAGCACGGGTCACTCATGGGCCAATATTGTCATTAATGGCACCCGTGTCCTTTATCCTGAAAATAACAAAGAGGTGATCGTCCAGTTAATGAATACGGGCGATGCGCCGGCTCTGGTGCAATCCTGGATAGATGACGGTGATATTAATTCCACGCCGGAAACAGCCAATGTGCCGTTTTTGCTGTCGCCGCCAGTGATAAAGGTTAACGAACATAATGGCCAACAGCTTCGTATTAAAAAGCTGCCGTCCAGCTTGCCTGCGGATCGCGAATCCGTCTTTTTCCTGAATGTTCTCGACATTCCGCCCAGACCTGAAAATCTGCAAAATCAGAATACCGTTCAGCTGGCGATTAAATCCCGTATCAAACTTTTTTACCGGCCCGCTGCGCTGAAAGGCACGCTGGATGACGCGGTGGCGAAACTTACGCTCGCCGCCGACGGCGATCGCTTTCGCATTACAAATAACAGTCCGTTCCATATTACGGTCGCCAATATTTCGCTGGGTAAAACGAAATTGCTCCAGGAGTCTCCGATGGTTTCCCCGTTTGGGCAGCTGACGGTCGCCGCCAAAAATACGGTTAAGCGCGGACAGACCTTCCAGCTGATGTATGTGGACGATCTTGGCGCGTATAAAACCCGGACTTTCACCAGTCAGTGATCGTAAAGACTCACCATGAAAATGAAACAAAACAGACTCTGTCTGCTGGCAGTCTGCACGCTTCTGCTTTCGCATAAATTAGGGGCCGTCTCGTTTGATCCCTCCCTGCTTGCTGGCGCATCCGGTGAGTCCGATCTGTCTCGCTTTTCCGAAAACAACGCCATGCCTGCCGGCAGTCAGGAGATGGATATCTACGTAAACGGCAGCTGGAAGGGACGTTATACCGTCATCTACGGCGAGCAGCGTGACGACATCCGCCTTGCCTGGAAAGATGCCCGGTCGCTGGGCATCAACACCACGTCCGTGCCTGCGCCCGCCATTGCGCACGGGCAGGTCCAGCTGCGCGATCTGGTTCAGGGCGGTGAAGTCAAAACCGATACCAGCACCCTGAGTCTGGCGCTTACCGTTCCGCAGGCGGCCGTGCTGCGTACTGAAGAAGGTTACATTGCCCCCCAGTTCTGGGACGAGGGGATACCGGCGCTGATGCTCTCGTGGAACACGACCTGGTATAACACCCGCGCGAAAGGCGCTGAGAAAGACACAAATGATGATTTTTATGCCGGGCTGGATTCCGGCGCCAACCTGTTCGGCTGGCAGTTTCGCGACAGCAGCGCCTGGCGGAAAACGGCCAGCGGAGAGAGTAGCTGGCAGAATAATACCCGCTACCTGCGCCGTCCCCTGGCCTCGCTGAAATCCAACCTGACGCTGGGTGACTTTTATATTCCTGGCGATCTGTTTGATTCCCTGCGCGTGCGCGGCGTGTCGCTGGCGTCGGACATGAAGATGCGCCCAAATTCACAGCAGGGTTTTTCACCGGTGGTTCACGGCGTGGCGCGGACGAACGCCCTGGTGAAAGTTATCCAGAATGGCAACGTGATCTATCAGGAGAACGTGCCGCCGGGCCAGTTTACCCTCGACAGCATTCAGCCTACCGGCTCCGCGGGCGATTTGCTGGTGGTGGTGCGTGAGGCGGACGGTTCACAGCAGTCCTTCACGGTGCCGTTTTCCGCCGTGCCCGGGATGCTAAAAGAAGGGGTGAGCCAGTACAGCGTGGTGGCGGGTAAAGTGCACCAGAACACGCTCGATGCCGAACCCGCATTCATGCAGGCCACGCTGCGCTACGGGTTTAATAACCTCATCACCGGGTATACCGGGACGATTATTAGCGATAACTACCAGGCCGGGCTTGTCGGTACCGGGTGGAACCTTCCCTTTGGCGCGGTCTCGTTTGATGTCACCCACGCCAAAACCACCCTACAGGATCGCACCAGCAGCGGTCAGAGTTATCGCGTGTCGTACAGCAAATTTATCGATACCACCGCCACCAACTTCACCCTGGCGGCCTATCGCTATTTCACAAAAGGCTATTACAGCTTCAGCGACGCGCTCTATTCGCGCGAAGGGTATCAGCGCCTGAGAGCGCAGTACGACGACTATGAAGATCGGTTTGGCATTGCGCCCGACATGTCGCTAAGCACCTGGGACGCCCTGCGTGCGGCGCAGCCCAAGAATACCTTTACGCTTAACCTTAATCAGCGCCTGCTCAATAACTGGGGCACGGTGTTTGTCTCCGGCACACACCGCGATTACTGGAACTCACAGCAAACCACGCGCGAATACCAGATGGGCTATTCCAACGCCATCGGCCGCGCCAGCTATACCCTGTCGGCCAGCCGGGTACGGAACAGGGACAGTGAAGAAGAGACGCGCCTTTACCTCTCCCTCAGCCTGCCGTTCGCGCTGTTTGATAATAATGCGTGGATCACCTCCAGCCTGACGGCCAGCGATTCGCATTACGAGCAGAGCAATATCAGCATGAGCGGGAACGTGCTGGCGTCGAACCGACTGAGCTACACCCTCTCCGGCAGTAATGCGCGGGGGGGGGAAAATGCGGCAAGCGTTAACGCCGCGTACCGTTCGAACTTCGCAACACTCGGTGGCTCTTACAGCGAATCCTCCGACTACCGCCAGACCGGGCTCAGCGGACGCGGCAGCCTGGTGGCCTACCCGTGGCACGTTCTCGCCTCAAACGAAACCGGCACAACCATGACTATCGTCGATGCGCCAAAGGCGGAGGGGCTGATGGTGAACGGCGATGAAAGCATTATGACGAACCGCGATGGCGTGGCGCTGGTGCCTTACGCCACCCCGTATCGCAAAAACGCCATTACGTTAACTGAAACGGAAAACAGCGCTGGCGCGGAGGTGATCGGCAATATGGCTAACGTGGCTCCTTACGACGGGGCGGTGAGCTATATCCGCTTTGAAACCGACAAGCGCCAGTCATGGGTACTTCATGCGACGCGCGCCGACGGCAAACCGCTGCCCTTTGGCACCGAAGTGCTGGATGAACATGGTGAATCTGTCGGGTATGTCGGACAGGCCAGCGTACTGTATATCCGTGCTGAACGGCCGCCACGCGCGCTCAACGTGCATCTCCGCGGCGGAAAGTGCGAAATCTCCTCCCCGGCCTGGGGGCTGAACAGCCCCTCATCGGTTTGCCATTAATTACGGATTATCAAAATGTTACGATCATTCATGTTCCTGCTCCTCACCAGCGTTAGCGGGATGAGCTATGCCACCTGCTCCGGCAGCGGCATCGTTTATGGCACACCGATTACCATTGATTTATCGGATAAGTTGAGCCCGGCCACGCCCACATGGACCGGCAGCTTCACCACCCAGTACAGCGGCTCGTTCAACTGTACGACGCGTAACAGTGAATTTTCTTACACGCCGATCCTCTCGACCGACAACAAATACGCGACCATCCTCGGATTCAGCAACAACAAGTATATGGTGCGGGCGGAGATCACCAATCCCCCGGCCAATAAAACCCTGTCTGCCAGCGGTAGCCATACGGCGTCTGAGCTGAACACACCGTTTACGGTTCGCTTCACCCTCGTTAACCAGAGCGGCACCACCCTGACGGGGGATACGGCGAACATGAGCGACGTTCTGTTCGTCAGCGACATGAGCGGATTGTCGATTTTGGAAATCATCCTCTGGCCAATTAATCAGGTCATCAAAATCGCCCAGTGGTTATTCAACGGGTTCAAATGGCCTTACGACGACCGCGATATGTTTGGTCAGCCGATGATCATCAAATACGCGCCAAAACTGACTACCTGTTCCTTTGATAATGCGGGGCTGACCGTGGCGCTGCCGACGCTCGGCATTCCCCAGCTCAGTGCATCCTCACAGCCGGGGCTGACGCCTTTTTCACTGAACATGAGCTGTCAGAACGTCGGGGTTAACGGCAATTCCGATCGGTCAATTGAGATGTTTCTGTCCAGCACGCAGCTGCTGTCGACCGACAGCTCGGTGCTGATCGACAGCAGCAGTAGCGCGGCGCAGGGCGTGGGGCTACGCCTGATAAAACGTGACGCCCCGCAAACGCCGGTGACCTTCTCTACCTCGACCACCAGCCGTGGCAACGCCACAATGATTTTCAGCGTGGCGGCTGGCGCGGCGCTGGACGAACATTTCACCCTTCCGATGGCGGCGTACTATTACGTGTGGGCGCCCGCCCAGGTGAGCCAGGGTAAGATCAATACATCGGCTACGCTGAATATTATCTACCCCTGATGTGGACTATTCCTCCATCTTTCCAACCGTCTGCACATACTTAATCAGTTCGCTGTGGTTGGAAAGATTCAGCTTTTTTATCGCATTGTGTTTGGGAGTGCGGACGAATTCCTGGACCTTCAGGGGTTAATTTATGCATTCATACGAGGACCGGATCCGGGCCGTCGAACTCTATTACCGGTACGGAAAGAAAGCCTCCGTTGTCGTCATGGAGCTGGGATATCCTTCCACAAAACAGCTGGGCCGTTGGGTTCGGATTTATGAAGAGAAGGGCGATTTACCCAGGGAATTAAAGCCAAGAGAACGCTATTCACGGACACAGAAAATTGCTGCTGTTGAGCATTATCTTACTCACGGTGGTTGCCTGTCGTACACTCGCCGAGCCATCGGCTACCCCAGTAACGAAATTCTAAAGCGCTGGATTGAAGAGTTTTACCCAAATGCGCGTCCCCTGGTCATTCGCTCAGGCACAAACAAATGCTTCAGCCCGGAAGAGAGGTCTCAGGCCGTCCGGGAGCTCTGTAACCGACGTGGAACCGCGCGTAAAGTTGCACAAAGCATAGGCGTCAGCGTCCCGGTCCTGTACAAATGGAAGAAAGACCTTATCAGGGCTTTGTTGAATAAATCAGATTTCGGGTAAGTCTCCCCCGTAGCGGGTTGTGTTTTCAGGCAATACGCACGCTTTCAGGCATACCTGCAATACACAGCGATCGTGGTGGCCATTACCGGTGGCCGGACTGGCTCGATCGTATCAACACATCCGGACTTATAAGGTCCATGTCGCGCAAAGGATGCTCGTCGGATAATGCTGCGTGTGAAGGCTTCTTCGGGCGTATCAAAAACGAAATGTTCTATGGCAGAAACTGGACTGGTATCACGCTGGAAAAATTTATCTGCTTCCTGGACAGGTACATACGCTGGTATAACGAGAAACGTATCAAGCTATCATTAGGTGCAATGAGTCCGGTGAAGTACTGGCAGCATCTTGGGATCACAACATAACAGTCCAGGAAAACATCCGCAGCCCCTGAGACGACAATAACGCTTTGTGCTGACAACATCTGTCAATGCAATTTTAAAGTGTCACCTTGATCTGCTAAGTAGAAAGGGCACTTTCTGCCTATGCATGCAACGTTCTCACCATTAACCTATCTCTCGGCCCATGATGTTGGGATGACCTCTATCATTGATTTAACTGCCTCAACTCCATAATATAATGATAGAATTTGTTGAAATCGCTGAAACAACGACCAGAATAATAATATATATACTAAAAGGATAGCGTACGTGAGTATTCCAATGTTCACTTTAAAGACATCAAATACTTCAAGCTGCAATTATATTGGTATTTTGGATTGTCTTAAGCCTGCCATAGATATTGCCTCCCCTAAAAGGCATCATGAAGATCTGCGTGTAAAATTAATAGGGAAAGATACACCAGAGAAAATTGAGGAAAACCTACAATTTATAACTTGTGGGAACAAACAGGATTTTTTGAGTTGCTTTAAAATTCTCATGCAACGTTTCAATGTTCCTGGCTTTAAGCCTATCATCCTAA
>NZ_JAMJFW010000088.1:0-6865 GCF_023544405.1 Enterobacter cloacae complex sp. OE43NF | reverse complement strand
TTCCGCCCCGAATATCGAGTGGCCTGAAAAGCCTGTCTGATGGCAGCCCTCCACCCGGAGGGCTTTTTGTTTGTTGTCTCATCCTCCTGCAAACGCTGTTTTATCGCACTTGTAGATTGCATGACTAAAAATGGTCGCACCCCTTAACCACGGAGTTAAACAGATGGGCGACTATCACCACGGCGTCGAGGTCATCGAGATTAACGATGGCACGCGCACCATTTCCACCGTCTCGACGGCCATTATTGGCATGGTCTGTACGGCCAGCGATGCTGACGACTCAACATTCCCGCTTAATGAGCCGGTGCTGATTACCAGCGTGCAAAACGCTATCGGTAAGGCCGGTAAACTTGGCACCCTGTCAAAATCCCTGCAGGCCATCGCCGACCAGTGCAAGCCGGTTGTTGTGGTTGTGCGCGTTGCCGAAGGTATCGCAGACCCGGACGACCCGGAAGCCGCGCAGAAAGAGACCATTTCCAACATCATCGGCACGACCGACGAAAACGGCAAATATACCGGGCTTAAAGCGCTGTTGACCGCCAAAACCGTCACCGGCGTCAAGCCTCGCATTCTCGGCGTGCCGGGGCTGGATTCTCAGGAAGTGGCGACCGCGCTCGCGGCGACCTGCCAGAGCCTGCGTGCGTTTGGCTATATCAGCGCGTGGGGCTGCAAAACCATTTCCGAAGCCATTGCCTACCGTAAGAATTTCAGCCAGCGCGAGCTGATGGTGATTCACCCTGATTTTCTGGCATGGGACACCACGGCGAACGAAACCGATATCGTATGGGCGACCGCTCGCGCATTAGGACTGCGCGCCAAAATCGACCAGGAGACCGGCTGGCACAAGACGCTGTCTAACGTCGGCGTGAATGGTGTCACTGGCGTCAGTGCTTCGGTCTCATGGGATTTGCAGGAGCAGGCCACCGACGCGAACCTGCTCAATCAGGCAGGTGTCACCACGCTTATTCGTAACGATGGTTTTAAATTCTGGGGTAACCGCACCTGCTCAGATGACCCGTTATTCGTGTTTGAGAACTATACCCGCACCGCTCAGGTGCTGGCCGATACGATGGCGGAAGCGCACGCGTGGGCGATTGATAAACCTGTCACCGCAACGCTTATCCGCGACATCGTCGCCGGTATCAATGCGAAATTCCGCGAGCTGAAAAACAACGGCTATATCGTTGACGGCACCTGCTGGTACGACCCGGAGTCAAACAGTGCGGAAACCCTCAAGGCGGGGAAACTGTATATCGATTACGACTACACCCCCGTCCCGCCGCTGGAAAACCTGACCCTGCGCCAGCGCATCACCGATACCTATCTGGCGAACCTGTCAGACTCGGTCAACAGCTAAGGAGCTCAGCACATGGCGTTACCACGCAAACTGAAATACCTGAACATGTTTAACGACGGTCTCAGCTATATGGGCGTCGTTGAATCCGTCACCCTGCCAAAGTTGACCCGCAAGCTTGAGAAATACCGTGGTGGCGGGATGCCCGGCTCGGTGTCTATTGACCTCGGGCTCGATGACGATGCGCTCGCGCTTGAGTGGACGCTCGGTGGTCTGCCTGATGTCGAGCTGTGGGCTCAGTACGCATCACCCGGCGCGGATAGCGTGCCGCTGCGTTTTACCGGCTCATTCCAGCGCGATGACACTGGCGCGATTTCTGCCGTCGAGGTTGTCATGCGTGGCCGTCACAAAGAGTACGACGGCGGCGAAAACAAACAGGGCGAAAGCGGCACGACCAAAATCTCGACCGAGTGCTCGTACTACCAGCTCACGATTGACGGCAAAGAAGTCATCGAGATTGACGTCATCAACATGGTGATGAAAGTCGATGGCGTCGACCGTCTGGCAGAACATCGTAAGGCTATCGGCCTGTAACCCCTTTACCGGTCAGTCAGGCTGGCCGGTCACTTAATTTTGAAGAGAGTGACATCATGGAAAACATCAACGAAACCGAAAACCCAAACATTGTGATCCTCGATAATCCCGTCATGCGCGGTGAGCAAAAAATCGAACAGGTGACGCTGACCAAACCCAACACAGGAACGTTACGCGGCGTGAGTCTGGCCGCACTGGCAAACTCTGACGTCGATGCGCTGATTAAGGTGCTGCCGCGTATGACGTACCCGGCGCTGACTGAGTCAGAAGTCATGAGGCTGGAAGCGTCAGACCTGATTTTGTTCGCCGGTAAGGTGGTCGGTTTTTTGTCGCCATCTTCGGCACGCTGACCTTCCCGGATAACCTCTCGGTCGATGACCTGATGGCGGATATCGCGGTAGTTTTTCACTGGCCGCCATCAGAGCTTTATTCCCTGAGCGTGACCGAGCTCATCACATGGCGCGAAAAGGCGCTGCAGCGAAGCGGACACCACCATGAGCAATAACGTCAGGATTGAGGTACTGCTGAACGCAGTAGACCGGGCAAGCCGACCGCTTAAAGCTATCCAGAATGCCAGCAAGACCCTTGCTGGCGATATCCGCACTTCTCAAAACAGCCTGCGCGATCTGAATGCGCAGGCGTCCCGAATTGACGGATTCAGGAAAGCGAGCGCACAGCTTGCCGTGACTGGTCAGTCGCTTGATAAAGCGAAACAGGAGGCTGCAGCACTGGCCGTCCAGTTTAAAAACACAGAAAACCCGACTAAAGCGCAGGCGCGCGCGATGGAGGCGGCAAAGAAATCCGCCGCTGACCTGCAGCTCAAATATAACGGGCTCAGGCAGTCGGTACAGCGCCAGCGCACCGAGCTCGCGCAGTCCGGGATAAACACCCGCACGCTGTCGGCAGACGAGCGACGCCTGAAAACCAGTATCAGCGAGACAACCGCACAGCTTAACCGGCAGCGTGAGGCGCTGGCGCGTGTCAGTGCGCAGCAGGCGAAACTAAGCCAGGTGAAAGAGCGATACAAATCAGGCAAGGAGCTTGCGGGAAATATGGCCGCTGCAGGTGCTGCCGGTGTTGGTATCGCTACTGCAGGAACGATGGCCGGGGTAAAATTGCTGATGCCTGGCTATTCGTTTGCACAGAAAAACGCAGAGCTGCAGGCGGTTCTCGGTGTAGAGAAACAGTCACCCGAAATGGAGGCGCTGCGCAAACAGGCGCGCCAGCTCGGTGACAATACCGCCGCGTCTGCAGACGATGCGGCAAGCGCTCAAATTATCATTGCGAAAAGCGGCGGGGATGCCGAGGCCATTCAGGCGGCGACGCCGGTTACACTGAATATGGCGCTTTCGAATCAGCGCTCAATGGAGGAAAACGCCGCCCTGCTGACGGGGATGAAATCAGCGTTTCAGCTTTCCAACGACCAGATCGCACACATCGGTGATGTTCTCTCAATGACGATGAACAAAACCGCTGCCGACTTTGACGGGCTGAGTGATGCGCTGACCTATGCCGCGCCGGTGGCGAAAAATGCCGGTGTCAGCATCGAGCAGACCGCCGCAATGGTCGGCGCATTGCACGATGCCAAAATTACCGGCTCGATGGCGGGAACGGGTAGCCGTGCAATCCTGAGCCGCCTGCAGGCACCGACCGGTAAAGCGTATGAAGCAATCAAAGAGCTCGGTGTCAAAACCTCTGACGACAAAGGAAACACGCGCCCGATATTTTCCATCCTGAAGGAAATGCAGCGCAGTTTTGAGAAAAACAATCTCGGTACCAGCCAGCGCGGCGAGTACATGAAAACCATCTTCGGTGAAGAGGCGAGTTCGGCGGCAGCGGTGCTGATGACCGCAGCGTCGACCGGCAAGCTCGACAAACTCACCGCGGCGTTTAAAGCCTCGGACGGGAAAACTGAGGAGCTGGTCAAAATCATGCAGGACAACCTCGGCGGCGACTTTAAAGAGTTTCAGTCCGCTTATGAGGCCGTGGGTACAGACCTGTTTGACCAGCAGGAGGGCGCACTGCGCAAACTCACGCAGACGGCCACACGATATGTTTTAAAACTCGATGGCTGGATCACACGCAATAAATCACTCGCGACCACTATCGGTGTTATTGCCGGTGGCGCACTGGCATTGATTGGCATTATCGGCGGAATTGGTCTGGTGGCGTGGCCGGTGGTGATGGGTATCAACGCGATTATCGCCGCAGCGGGTGTGCTGGGAACAGTTTTTACAGTTACAGGCGGCGCGATAGCGACAGCACTCGGGGCAATCAGTCTGCCGGTGGTAGCGGTCGCCGGTGCGGTGGTGGCCGGGGCGCTCCTGATACGCAAATACTGGGAGCCAATAAGCGCATTCTTTTCGGGCGTGGTGGAGGGACTTAAAGCGGCCTTTGCGCCGGTGGCGGAAATTTTCGCACCGCTCGCACCGGTATTCGATTCTTTCATGGATAAATTGCGCGGGGTCTGGCAGTGGTTTAAAGACCTGATCGCGCCGGTTAAGGCCACGCAGGATACTCTCGACAGTTGTAAAAATGCGGGTGTGATGTTCGGTAAAGTGCTGGCCGACGCACTGATGTTACCGCTCAAAAGTTTCAATAAATTGCGCAGCGGCGTTGACTGGTTACTGGAAAAGCTCGGGGTTATCAATAAAGAGTCGAGCGACCTTGACCAGAAGGCAGCAAAAGCCAGCGCCGCAACGGGCTCGCAAAACGAGCCATACATCAGACCAAGCGCGGCTTACGGTGGTTTTCATTGGTATCAGCCAGTTCCAGCTCCCGCCGGGAAGACTTACGTCGACCAGAGCAAGCCTGAATATAACATTCACCTGAATGGTGGTATCGCGCCGGGTAGCGACCTCGACCGCCAGCTCCGCGAGGCTGTCGATAAACTCGACCGGGAAAACCGTGCGCGTCAGCGCTCAAGTATGCGTCATGACTGAGGGGGATAAAGCATGTTAATGGTGTTAGGTTTATTTGTATTTGAACGCCGCACGCTGCCGCATCAGTCGATGCAGTATTCGAAGGACTACCGCTGGGCGTCAAATGACCGCATCGGAAAACCGCCGGCTTATCAGTATCTCGGGGAGGGCGAAACATCACGCACGCTTTCGGGCGTGCTGTACCCCGAAATCACCGGCGGACGTCTGTCACTGACAGCCATTGAGCTGATGGCCGATGAGGGCAGAGCGTGGCCGCTAATTGACGGTACGGGCATGATCCACGGCATGTATGTCATCGATAAAGTGACCCATACACACACCGAATTATTCAACGACGGCGCGGCAAGAAAAATCGAGTTTAGCCTTTCGCTGAAACGGGTCGATGAGTCGCTCGCGGCCATTTATGGCGACCTGAAAACGCAGGCTGACAATCTGGTGACGTCTGCCGGTAACTGGCTGGGAGGGCTGGCGGGGTGATTACAGGTATGAATATTCAGGCCGGGGCAAAGATAGCCCCGGCGTTTATGCTCAAGCAGGATAACGAAGATATTACGCAGGATTTTAGCGACCGGTTAATCAGCCTGACCATGACGGACAATCGCGGATTCGAGGCCGACCAACTCGATATCGAGCTCGATGATACCGACGGGCAAATCGCACTGCCCCCGCGCGGCGCAACGTTAACGCTGTGGCTGGGCTGGCAGGGTAGCGGCCTGATAAAAAAAGGCACTTTCACGGTCGATGAAATCGAGCACCGGGGTGCGCCTGATACGCTGACCATCCGGGGGCGCAGCGCTGATTTTCGCGGGTCGCTGAACTCCCGCAGGGAACAGTCATGGCACGACACCACGCTCGGCGTCATTGTTGAGACCATCGCGGCGCGCAATAAGCTGGAGGCCAGCGTGGCCGACACGCTGAAAGCGATCCCCGTCCCCCACATTGACCAGACTCAGGAATCCGACGCGGTGTTTCTGTCCCGTCTGGCTGACCGCAACGGTGCGTCAGTATCGGTGAAAGCGGGGAAACTGCTATTCCTGAAAGCCGGGAGCGGTAAGACGGCCAGTGGGAAATCCATTCCACAGATGACTCTTGAGCGCGGCGATGGCGATCATCATCAGTTTGCCATCGCTGACCGCAAAGCCTACACGGGCGTTACGGCGAAATGGCTTCACACCAAAGACCCGAAGCCACAGAAGCAGAAGGTGAAACTTAAGCGCAAGCCCAAAGAGCAGCACCTTCGAGCGCTGCAGCACCCGAAAGCGACCAAAGCCCCGGCAAAGACTAAAGCCAAAAAAGAGCAGGAAGCGCGCGAGGGTGAGTACATGGCCGGTGAAGCTGACAACGTGCTGGAATTGACGACGATTTACGCCACAAAGGCGCAGGCCATGCGAGCCGCTCAGGCAAAGTGGGACAAGCTGCAGCGCGGGGTTGCGGAGTTCTCAATCTCGCTGGCGATTGGCCGTGCTGATTTATTTCCTGAAATGCCGGTGGCGGTAAAAGGCTTTAAGCGCATCATAGACGAACAGGCTTGGATAATCAGCCGGGTGGTGCATAACCTTAACGGGAGCGGCTACACGACGGGCTTAGAGCTTGAGGTTAAGGTTTCGGATTTGGAATACACAACGGAGGAGATGGTAGAGGGGTGAGCTTCCAAAATGGTGAATTATTGGGTATCATTTATTCACCAAAGGTGAATTGAGGGTGTTGAATGTTCCATTGTCCGAAGTGCAAACATGCGGCTCATGCTCGCACAAGTCGATATCTGAGTGAAAACACCAAAGAACGGTATCATCAATGCACAAACATAAATTGCAGTTGTACCTTTGTGACAATGGAATCCGTGGAGAGATTTATTGTTACACCTGAGTGCGTAAATCCAGCGCCTCCGCATCCGCTGCCTACAGGTCAGCGTCAGTTATGGATGTAAAAGAACCCGCTTAGAGCGGGTTTTTTTACTTCACGAGGGCCATAATTCCAGACATCAACCGCCATTTCATCGCCACTACAAATTGAGTCAACAAAAAAGCCACTCATG
>NZ_JAMJFW010000087.1:0-7537 GCF_023544405.1 Enterobacter cloacae complex sp. OE43NF | reverse complement strand
AAACATTGTCAGGCTGAGGGTATTTTTATAGCCATTAGCCTCCATGTATACGAGATAAGCATGGTAAAGGTATGTACGTGGCTGGCGCGGGACAATATTGGCGTTCCCCATAAACATGCCGTTGGTGTCGGGTAATGCCTCAAGATAGCCACAAAAATCAAATGCTGGATCAGCATCACGCTTGATGGTGAGAGCCTCATCAGAATTCTGCTGCGACTGAAGCAATGTTCTGGCACTCATCGGATCACTGAAACGCTGCATGAGCTGGCGAACAATCACAGCAAGTTCTTGAGCAATTTTATCTTTTAGCTGCGGATCGCGTTCTTCCGGTGCTATCTGCTCAGGAAAATGCAGAATAACTCTCCGGCGAGACACACCACCACTGCGATCAGTGAAGCGCATAGGATTATTATTTACGGCCAGGATAACCGCCGGAATATGTGTTGAATAAGCATTCTGATATTTGGGGTCCACAGATACTGCATCGCCACCGGTTATAGCCTTAAGCCCGGCGCCATCGCCGCTCCACTTCTCCTGATCAGGCAGGCGAATAAGAGAAAAACCGATCAGAGCCGCACGTTCTCGCGGGGACTCCAGAGTTTCAATTGTCGCTGAGGTGGCGTTATCCTCTCCTGCAAGCATCGTTGCAATTTCAGCAAGGATACTTTTGCCACTTCCGCCAGGGCCAGTCACTTCCAGAAAGAGCTGCCAGTCATAGCGGTTCGCCAGCACCATAAACAGCGCTGCGAGAATAATGTCGCGTTTTGCTGGCTTGCGCCCGGCTGCCCTGTCCAGCCAGCGCCAGAATGCCGGGGCATGAGTTTCAAGCGTTTCCCCATTTACCGGTGGCGTGAAATCAACTTCACACAGGGTACGCAGCCACTTCTCTTTACAGTGCGGACTAAACAGCCCTGTTCGCGTATCGAGGACGCCATTACGAAAACCGATCAGATGACGTGCCGGATTTTGCTGCTGCGGAACAATTAACTTTAATGTTTCCACCAGTGAGGCAATCTTTCCTGAGGAAAACGGTGCACCGAGGCGCTGGAAAAGGGCTGCGACATCTCGGGCAAAATCAGACTGAGAAATCACTTTCCACGCCCCAGACTCATAGCGGGATAAAAGCTGCCCGTTCGGATCAACCGCCAGCGCATCCCTGTAATGCTCCCGAACCCTCTGAGCTTTTTCGCTGACACTCATCGCTGTGAATTCTGCTTCACTCATCGTGTCGAAAGGACTGGCGTTATGTGGCCTCAAAGCCTCAAGAATTGCCTTCCGGGTGGATTCCTCTCCGTAATGGGCAAGCGCATCATTCCAGTCACCAAAAACCGGTGGCAGCACAATGTCACACTGACACGCTTTTGCAGCAGCTTCAGCCCTGTTCTGGCCTGAACCATTCAGATCTCGGTCCGCTGCAATAATTAGCTGATACCCCGGATACTTGTTATGGGCAACGCTGGCCAGAGAAAGAAAGTTGACCGCCGAAAATGCCACCATGACGGCTTCTCCAGTCAGATGATGAATGGTAAGCGCCGTGGCGTAGCCTTCCGTAATCCACATCCTTCTTACTGAACTCCCGCCCCCTTCTATCAGATGATAGGCCTCCTTAACCTGACCTCCTTTAAGAAAACACTTGCTACCATTGCCACTGATAAGCTGAATATTCACCAGCTCCCCGTCAGCGTTATAAAGCGGGACGATCAAATCACCGGGGCGGAACATCACCCCACCGGTTTTATGAGCTGAAGTCAGCTCATGGCAAATATGTTCCGGGAAACCTTTATGTGTAAGATAAGTATTTCCGGCAGATTCACGCGAGGCTTGCAGCAGTCGCGCGGCAAGTGCTGCCGCTGCATCTTTCCCGCTATCGGTATCGGCGGTTAACGTCCTGACTTCGGAATTAGCTATAGACAGGCCATGTGTCATTCCATGTATCCTGTCAGCTGCTTCACTGATATCCACATTCAGTGCCCTGGTGACAAGCGCTAAACCATCCCCGGCTCCGCACTGATTGCAGAACCATGTTCCGCGTCCTTCCTGATCGTCGAAGCGAAAACGATCTTTACCGCCACAGACCGGACAAGGCTGATGGCGATTTTTCAATATATTCACGCCCAGCGCTGGCAGAATCTGAGCCCAGTGACCGCGGGCAGCCTTCACGGCCTGACTGACTTTCATTCCTGACATGATGCAGCTCTCCCTCAGTGTAAAACTGGCTTTTTGATGTGACGGACGCATAACTCATCCATTACGGCTATTCCAAGCTGGGAGAGTGCGGGACAGGACATTAGAGGGCCGGATTCCATCAGGTCTGAAAGCAGGGCGCAGGCGATTTCCATGCCTTTTGTTTGCCCGTGCTGTCGCAGATAAAATCCTTCAAGCTCACGGGCAATAGCGGTTTCAATTTCATCCAGAGTCAGCTGCAGGTGGCGGTTTTGCTGATGGCAGGCACTCAGCCATGCGCAGGCTACCGCGCGGCGATACAACGCAACCCGAAGTGAAAGGGAAAGAGTGCGTGATTTCATTGCACCACCTCCATGTTCAGCAGGTCATCCTGGCAACGCTGTACCACGCCATCAAGCTGCTCTGTCATCAGATAAATCAGGGAAACCAGTTGCTCACATTGAGCACCGGCAGGTTTTTCGTAGCAATCCTGAAGAACAGCCATTCCGGTGACAAACTCCCCCACGTTACGAAGATGCTTCAGGCGGACAATATCGTCATAAGAGATTGCGGCGTGATTCATTAGATCACCTCCCGGACAGGCAGGCGAGCAGCAAGGCAAAGCACATACTCATGGACCAGTGAAAGACGTGCATGATGCTCATTGCTGGCGACGATACGCAGCATACTGATACGTGGTTTACGTTCTGCACGACGAACGGCGGCAAAAACAAATATAAATTGAGGATGTGATGGGGCGAGGATCGTAGCCATAAGGGCAACCTCCAATAAGTAGCGGTAAATGCCACCACCGGAGTTCCTACGCTCATGGGTGGTGACCCGAACGGGGGTAGGAATACCGGCCTTATTGGAAACCGGCCAGCCCGAAGGCTGCCCCGCCCGGACCACCATTATCTGAAAGGGGCTAAGGTATAAGCACCGCAGCCCGAAAAATGGGTGTGCCTGAGCAACGACGTAAAAAAAGACGCACGGCGCGTCTGGTGTCGCCAATAAGTAACTCGGGTTCCTACGCCCGGCAGCCGATTTTGCGGCAGCAGGAAAACTATACCTGGAAAAGATATCAGGACGCAAGCCAGAAAAAAGGAGATGAGACGGCAAAGCCAGTTTCACGCATGGCCTCCTTGCTCGCGGGCAGCAATTCGCGCCGCCATCCATGCACTGACCTCCGACTGTACCCAGGCCACATTTTTTCCACCCAGGGATATCTGCTGAGGGAAGGCATCGCGGCTGATAAGGTCGTAGATGGTTGAACGGGATAGCCCGCAAAGGTGCATCACTTCTGGTAATCGTATGAAGCGCTCCTGCTGAGCCGGAACCGGGAGCACCGGAGAAGCTGGTGCCGGGGTGGAAACGGAAATACTATTCATCTGGCTACCTCTCTAATATGTTTACAACAGTCCGGGCAATTCCATCCGGATTCAGGTAGCTCCTTATTATGTTTATATAAGCGACTCGCGCATGCTTTATTTATTTGGAGTGAAATATTGATTTCTCAAAAAATAAAACAGCTAAAAACCGTATGAAACGGACAAAAACAAAACATTCCTTTATGGAATATAATAAGGAGCATCAAGAATAAAAAAGTCTATTACACCAGGCAGGATCACAACTCAATTATGAACCAGACCATATCATTCCGGGCGTTACATCATAAGTACGAAGACAATACCTGATTAATAAAAGAGCAAAAAAACGTTCATAAAAAACAGTTCATCATACGTATTAATTAAGTTAATGACTAAAAAAATTAAATTACCCGCATCCTTCCGCATTTATCCGGATGTGTTTAATGAGCATCAGACAGATTCATTTTTATGGATATTTTCCTGGAATGCAACCGAGTGTAGGGAGGTTAAGTGTTGAATTTTCAAACAGACATAAGACACATTTTATACTGTATATTGAATAGTGTTGAATACGGGTGAATATTGGTGAGGAGAAAAGATCCAGTAATAAACTGAAATAAATATCGCGACTTATATGAAAAAGAAATATAAATTTAATTTTATCTCTGTGAACAGTCATGAACAGTAGATGACCACCTTGATTAAAACACTACACCACTTAACCACATGTATTTACTGTATTTTTATTGAAGTGAACAGTAGTGAATAGTATGTATTAAAGGAAGCGTGTAGATCAGACATGACACCTTTCTCTGGCTAGCCAGAACAAGGTCATTGTTCAGTCACTGACACAATCCTCCTCGGTAGTGCGCTTGTATGGACCCCGGCACAATTGACACAACAACAAAACACTACCGGAGCAGCCATGACAACTGTTAACCAGATCTCTGATGCAAACACTACCCCCTCCCTGCCGCCGAAAATTCGCGAAGCGGTGGAAAAAGTTAAGGCAGCAAAAGCTGTCTGGCAGGAAGAACGGCGAAAACAAACCGAAGCCGCTGCAATGACTGAAACTATCCGTAAACGTCAGGAAGATACAAAAACGGAGACGCAGGCGCTTAATGATGAATGGCGAAACCTGTTTCGTGAGAATCAGGGGAATATGACGCCACGAATGAAAAAACTGCGGGCAGAAATCGCACTGGGACGCGAAACGCTGGATGAGTTCGAAGAATTGATTGCAGCTCACGCCGCAGAAAATGAATTCCTGCCCTGGAAAACTGCGGATGCTGCAAACCGTTACATCAGCGAACATAACCGGCTGATTGAAACTCATGCAGTGTGGCTCTGGAATGAGTTTATGAAGGAACACGGCCAGAAACTTATTCAGATCCTTGGGTTGCTGAAAATGACTCTGGGGCGAAGCGCTTCTTCCGTTATCGGCGTAGTTCATACCGTAAACGACCCCGAAAGTGTGCTGAAGCAATTTATCAGCGAGCAACTCACCGCTCCGGCACTGTCCTATAACGTATCTTCAACGGATGATATGGCCCTACCGGGGATTAGCATTTATGCGGACGATAAAGCCCTCCAGGATGCCAGACAATCACCCAGCCCTGCAGCGCGTTCCCGGATGCTTAAACAGCGTGACATAGTTAAAGGGGGTGAGAAGGGATGAATACCGAAACCATTACTCAGGAAGCTCTCAACGACTACCGAGCGGCGATAAAAAGCTGGCTGACACTACGTAATGTGCAAAGTACCAGCCAGCTTCGTCTGGCGGCTCTGCTGGATACTGAAGAAAAACCTGCAGCACATGCCAGCAAGCTTGAGAATCTTCGTGAGCGTCTTGCACTCCTCGAATGGCAGATTAACTGCGCCGCCCGGGACGGTCTTTATGCTCACCAGATCGTGCTGGAAAGCTGTGTTACAAGCGCAACTGAAAACTTCATGAGCGAGCATGGTGATGCACTCACTGACGCTCTGGCTCCTTTTCTTTGCGCACCATACGGGCTTGAGGCGGCAATGAAAATATTACGCACAGCTGTAGTCCGACAAACCGAAGTCCGTACTCCTGTAATTCCAGCAGCATATAAGAGCATTATCGACGAAACAGGATTAAAGGTGGATGCATCAATGCGAGCTGATGCTTCAGCCACTTTCACTCCGGCAAAACATAAAGTTTTCCTGGCCCGCCTCAACAGGCTTAATGAAAAAGGAGAGTATTGATATGGCCCTGAAGTGTCCTGAATGTGGCACGGTCGCACACGCCAGAACCAGCGCCTATGAAGCTCCATCGGTTAAACGCTCATGGTATCAGTGCCAGAATCTTGAATGCTCCTGCACATTTACTGCCCTGGAAAGTGTGGACACGATAATTATGAAGCCCCATAAACCAGTGGCGCCTGAGCCTGAATCACAGAGCGATTCTCTTGTTCGTCAGCCGCATACACTGGGCCGCTACGGTTCAGCCTGTACCCTTAAAGACCGTCATGCAAAATAAAATGAGGAGGAACAACGATATGGCAGAACAACAATTGACTGAAAACCAGATTCAGGCCGCAACCGGACACGTAGTAACACTCCTCGCGAGGGCAAAAAAACCGCTTCAGGATGCGGATTGGCTCATGAATTTGCCTGCAAATGAAATAGCCCGGGAGACGGAAAAACTGACAAAAAGCCTTTCCTCCGACTGGCAGTCACGAATAATCGACCTTTACCAAAAAATGCAGGCCTGGGCGGAGGCCAGACAGGCCGAAGAAGCAGCCAATGAGAACCTCAGGGCTCTGCGCCAGCATCAGACCGAAACTGAGCAGGCCAGCAAAGACAATAGGGCGCAGTTCAGGGAATTGCTTAACCAGAGCGGCGGCATCGTAACACCGGAGATGAAAGCTCTTCGGGCTGAGTATCTGGAACAACAGGAAACAGCCACAGAACTGGCCGGGCTGATTACTGAAAAAGAAGAGCTGCTGCCGGTACAGGCTGACGCGACCGCACGTAAGGCAAACGCCTATGTGAACTGCCATCATGGCATCACTGAGGAGCGTATCGATGAGCTTTTACGAGACTTTTTTATTTTCCACGGTGCCGAATTGAGCAGCCTGCTCAGGATGAAGTACAGACAATTTGAGCGGAATAGCTCAGCGAATATAACGGGCATTATTGAAGGGACAAATGATACAGATACGTTATATCGTGAATTTATCCTGAATCTAATGCTGAAGTGGACGAATGAAATATTGCCGTTGAGATTCCGGGACGACGTGATGAGTCTGACCGGTTCAGCACCGGTATCAGGATCACATGACGCCAGAAAAAAAAGAAAGCTGTTCTGACCTGAACAGAAAAGCTCACTTAAGCCCGGCCAGTGCCGGGTTTTTTGATGTCTGTAGCCTGAGTGCATGTCTATACTGCATGAAATCGCATGACTTTATGCACTTGCATTTTTACTTCCCAGGCCAGATACGGCGCGGTTGAGAGCCTATCATGCACCTGCATGAAAACCACTCCATAAAGCGGGCAGGCGTGGCGGGGCTACGAGCGCGCACTGTCGGGTTAAATGGTGCCGAACGTACAAACCTCAAGAAGCAGGCTGAGTCAAGATAGGGGGAAATCACGCCTCTTTGGTGCGCTGTTGAAACGCAAGGAATAAGGGTGAAGAAGTAGCAGGTCAGAACAGAACAGCGCGGTAGAAAGTATTTCAGGCTTGATGCTGCTTAGTGGGTGAATAATTTTGAAAAATTTACCGCCTAAGAGTGTAATTTACCTCTATCAACGCTTTGAACTTGCCGTGCGTAGCCTGTCAAAAAAAGCACATAAATCCCGCCATTTTTCCGAGTAAAAACATGCGTTCTCCCGTTCCAGTGCTCCCGATGAGCGCTAGAGCGTTGCACCTGCTTTAAAAGCGCCACATTAAGTGGGCAGGCGTGACGAAGACAGCATTGCGCGCCAACTACAATGAGAGAGAGAATAAAAGCGAACAATCACATTACCAATATTCTCTCAAT
>NZ_JAMJFW010000086.1:0-8092 GCF_023544405.1 Enterobacter cloacae complex sp. OE43NF | reverse complement strand
AGTTCATGCCGTACTGTCAGATTAGCTGTTTTCATGCTTTGCGGTGGTTTTTGTATTTTATTTAAAATCAATCAGTTATGATAAATAATGGCTGTATATTGTTCCAGTGCTTTTTGTTGTTTATGCTATTATGCAAGCAATTATGTATAAACATTTGTATAAACACTTTGGGCTGGGTGGTGGTCTATGGCTGGCGAACTTAACAAACTGAGCGACAGGAAGTTAAAGGGATTACATGGCATCCCGGCCAGTAAGATTGAGTTTTATGCTGATGGTGCCGGGTTGAGCGCTAAGGTAACGAAAGCTGGTGGCATTAGCTGGGTGTTCACTTACCGACTAGACGGGCAGAAGCTGCATCGGCTGACTCTGGGACGCTACCCTGATATGAGTCTCAAAGAGGCCCGTTCCTCGCGTGATAAATGTCGTCAGTGGCTGGCCTCTGGTAAAGACCCAAAGCACCAGTTGGCGCTAACTACTCAGGAAACGCTTAAACCGGTCACGGTGCAGGAAGCTATCGAATACTGGATACGCGAATATGCGGAAGAAAATCGCGCGAACGTTGAGCGGCATAAAGCGGAGCTACGCAAACATATTTACCCTTACATTGGGAAAATGGCCCTCATTGACTGCGAAACCCGATACTGGCTTGACTGCTTTGACAGGATGAAAAAGAAAACTCCAGTCGCCGCAGGTTATGTGTTCCAGATGTGCAAACAAGCCCTGAAATTCTGCCGGGTTCGTCGCTATGCTGTGAGTACCGCGCTTGAAGATTTAACAATTCCAGATGTCGGTAAAAAACAGGCAAAAAAAGACCGGGTATTAAACGATAAAGAGGCTGGCGATTTATGGGCTGCCATTTCCTCTGGCACTTGCTTCATGCCTTACTACACCAGGCTACTGACAATCCTAATGGTGTTTGGGTGCCGAACGCAGGAGGCCAGGCTATCAGAGTGGAGTGAATGGGATATGGATGCCTGGGTCTGGACAGTTCCCAAAGAGCACAGCAAGGGCGGCGAGAAGATTGTAAGACCTGTGCCGGATGCCATGCGCAAATTCATTGAAATACTGCATGATGAAACGAAACGATCCGGCCTTTTGCTTGGGTCGGTTAAAGGCAGTGAAGCGGTAAGTCAGTGGGGCCGCGGCGTTTATAAAAAGCTGGGGCATTCTGAACCATGGACACTGCACGATCTAAGACGAACTTTAGCAACGCATATGAATAATATGGGTATAGCACCACACGTTGTCGAACAGTTGTTGGGGCACTCAATGCCGGGAGTCATGGCGATTTATAACCGTAGTCTGTATTTGCCTGAGAAACTGGATGCGCTGAATAAATGGTATGACAGACTTGATATTTTATCAGGTGGATTCACTAACATTGTTTTGTTGAATAAGGCTGAATAATGACTAGTTTTCTAAAATTGGGTATTTTCGAGCGAGAAGCCAAAGCCCCGGAGCTAAATATTAAACAACTTGCACTACTTATGTGTGGGGTAGATCCGACAGTTAAAACTGCTGATATCCCTGAAGCGAAAGTTGAAGCTTACAATATATACTATCGACAACTGAGTAGATGGTTATCAGCATCTAAATTATTTCGAGGTGGAAACTCAACAGCCTATCCCGCAGACTATATGTTTGCTCTGGCATATCCTCTTATTGATGAAGATATTACACCACAACCCATAAAGGACAGATGCCTTGCGGCGGTGGCTATAATTGCTAATCAAAACAAAGGAAAAGAGCATCTTTATGCTATGGGAGGGGATGAGCTTTTACAGGTCGGAATTGCATTGAAAAGCAGCAAACGCGGCTTGCATCGTAAAGAAGATGAAAAGGAATATAATGATAAATTAATGGGGATGCTGGTCAAGCTTATAGCACATAAGATAGGCCATTCGTTTGGCACCTCTAAAAAACCAAGCATCTCGGCTATTTTAAACGAACTATATAAATTAGCTGATGAGGAAGGTATATCTAAAACTGGATTATCTAAATCAGCAATATATGAGAAAATTCGAAAGGCATTAAATTCGATTTATTATACGGAATGAATATTGTTTTGCAGTGTTAGTAGGTATTATTTATATTTCATGTGAAAATACTAATTAATTATATTTGTTGGAGCTTTTGGCGATTCTATGATCGCCAAGGAGATTCAATTGTTATATTTGATGTGTATTACCGTTACATTCAACAGCATTCAACAGCATTCAACAGCATTCAACAGCATTCAACAGCATTCAACAGCATTCAACGACACGTAATGACACGTTATGACACGTAACGGCACCCGACAGCACCTAACAATACCTAGCTCCATCCACGGTCCCTACTAGGTCATTACTTGCTAACTTTTTCCATCTTTGTTCATGGTTATTCATCACTGTTCATCAGCGTTCATCATTGTTCATCTTTGTTATGAACAATCCAAGGTGAATCAAATCGTTAAAGAACGGTGATCTTCGGCGAGTTATTGAAATTCATGATTTTTTCTCTCGAGACAGCCGTTGAAATTACTGTGGAAACTGTTTTAAACAGGGGAGCGTTATCTTGATGGAATTTCTATCTTTCAATGGAATTGCGTGTTCTTTTAAAGGATTCCAGAATCAATGGAAATGCTGGTCGTTTATCCACTAATCTCTTCGCATAACATTGAAACAGTGGAGGCAGCATGCAAAATATAACCTTTACCCCGCCAAATCCTGAACAGCGCCGCACCCTTTTAGAAGAGTACGGCTTTAAGTTTGATCGCCGAATCCGTGAAGATGAATGCAGCGAGATCACCAGTCTTTCCCGTTCCAGCCGCTGGAAGATGGAGCAGCAGGGGCGCTTCCCTCCGCGCTGTCACTTTGGCCGCAATAGCTGTGCTTGGCTTCTTTCGGATGTGCTCTGGTGGGTTCGTAATCCGCCAGCAGTAGAGAACGTCAATAACCCATACAGCCGTAAATCTGCTTAATTAACCACAGGTAATCTGAGATGAAAAAGATTAATGCCCTCCACGGGCAGGGATTCGCTCACCCTGTAGCCAGCCAGCACGATATTTCAGCGAACCGTAAACAGGTTATTTCCGGTGACTGGTCGCCCATTAATCGCGGTGAATTTACGCTTGCCGATCTGGGGTTGCGCCACAACGGTAACGGGCTGGTGTGGCTGCGTTCCGGCGTGTCCGTGCATGAGGCAGACCATGATGTAGGGATAAGCGGCAAGGACAAGACCAAAGGAAGGGTTAATGGTCTTCCTTTTGAATTTGTCGGCCAGTGGCAGGAATACCCGACTAAACGCAGCTTTGCCGTTTCAGTATCTACGGAACTACGCCGCCAGTATTACCCGGACGATGCCACTTTTGGTAAGGCGATGCGTGAGGCGGGTTATATCCCCGTGCGCACCCGTAAATTGACCGGGAAGCTGGCAAGTTACTGGCTGTATAGAGTAACGGGTAACGATAAGGGGGTATGCACAGCAGAACCCGCGCCCTGCAAGGCTTCCGCGCCAGTTGTCCAGATCATATCTAAGCCTCATCCGTGGTTTAAACGTGTGGCACTCGATGGTAAATGGCAGTACGTCTACGCAGATCACATCCGCTTTCTGACGAAAAAGCGTCATCGCGTCGATGGTGTTCGGGTTCAGGGGTATACCGCTGGCGGGCTGAAAGTGGAGGCTATTGTATGACCGGCAAAACAAAGGCGGCCATGCCGGGCCGCCAGTGCAATACCGCTTTACTGAAACATCGCCAGATTACCAGGCTTGCCGCTGGTGGTCAAACTTTGCACTCGCCCGTTTTGGCGAGGTCAAATTATCACCAGGGATTCAAAATCCGAGCTGGAGTTCAAAATCTGCGCTCCCCCGTTTGGGGGTGCTCAAATCATGATGAGGCAGCCGCAAGCGATTTGCATAACTCAATCAGGGTTGCGCAGAATTTGAGCCGACGAAATTCGCACGCGCAAACCAAACTCGGTGATATGCCGAGTTTAAACAACCGCGTACGTTTAACGTACGGACATTGCAACCCATTGAAGGAACTTGATTATAACGAATCGTTAGAATCGGCTGGCAACAAACACGAAAAGTATTCGGGTTCGCCTGAACATCAACACTGCTTAGGTTCGGCAATCATCTTTAGAGGATGTATCAAGGAAAATCAACAATATGCAGTTGAGGTTTCGACGAATTTCTTCGGTAGCTGCAATGGCAGCGCATTTTTGCTCTACGAGGTAAATCAACAACGTACAGTTTTGCACCGTAATCCAGATTTGGCTTACGAGAGGGTAGTAACTCAAAATTACGAGGTTAACCAGCTGTCTCTGAGCGAGTCGGATAACAAACCCTCTTTAAGAGGGGAGGCTCTGATTTCGGCAGTGCCTCACAGCGCTAACGAAATTAGCCCTGTTCAGGAAAAGAGAAAGGGTGGGATTTCAAATCCTACCCTTTGGCTGGTGGTCTACCGACAAACTACCGAGAACCCGGCAGTAAACAGCATTACGGGGAGTAATCCTGTTCAGCCTTTTGGCTCGATGCCTCTTGTGATGAGCTCACGGCGGGCAAGTTCTTTCAACCAATTAGCAAGGCTGGTGCCATCTCGATCCGCTTCTGCTTCAAGCTGCGCTTTTAGTTCAGGGCTAATGCGCATATGGAAAGGTGGAGATTTACCCGCACCGCGAGGCTGGCTATCACGGACAATAATCTCTTTTTCTGTTGACATGTGTACACCTATAGATCTATCGTTAATCTCGTTAGGTGTACACACTAACATGTGCATCTCTAAAAATACAACGCCCCCGAACGGTATTACCAGTACCGAACGAGGGCTAACCACCACCGTTAGCTTAGATAACGAGGCAGCTATGAAAGATCATATCACACACCCGCAAGGGCGGAAGTCCTACATCTGGCGTTTTCTCGCACTGAGCGCTATCGGTCGCAACGTCATTCACATCACAGCTACCACCGAACGCGAAGCCCGTGAGCAATCACCGGCTGGCTGCGTGATGGTATTCGCTGGCCGTCTACCAGTTCAGGAGGTTCGCTATGCGTGAGCCAATCTGTCTGGAGCAGGCCGAATATAAATCAGCGCTGGCTTCATCACTTTACGAAACCATTCTGGAGAAGGCCTCTGCTGAATGTTCAGAAACGCTGCTGAATCTGATTTCTATTGCGTGTGATTTTAACCAGGAAATTCACCGGGCATTAATCGCCGAGCTGCGCATGGGAGAGACAAAATGAGACAGGTTCCTTTTGAAGTCCTGATGCACGCCGAAGACGCACTGGCATACAGCAATCAGGCTCTGGCTATGCTGGAAATCTGGATGGACTCCCTCGGCGAAGGTGATGAACACGAATCTAACTGTGTGGCCGCCATTTTCAGCCTGGTGCATGAGTCCAAAGATCGTCTACAGAAAGCGCGGGAGGCTTCCAGTGCAAAATGACTTTGTAAGCGATGCGCGGCACGGGAAGCGCGGAGAGTTCAAATTGCCGCTGTTTTGTGAACTGACTGCAGAAGGGCAGAGTCACATCACCTTTGCCCTAAAGTTTGCCCCCGAGTCTGTGGCTGTGTTCCATCCCGATTCGGGAGAAATATCTCACTGGCTCAGCCGCGGAAACGAGATTATCGACATTTACGGTTGCTATGCCGTCTTTCCTCGCAATGGCATTAGGGAGGAACAGCAATGAGCCGCGCAATTGAGATTATCCGTGAAGTTAAGCGCCAAGCTGCCGGAAGCTGGGAAAGCCTACTTCCTCAGTGCGGGGTGACTGTTCCGCCGAAAGGCCGTCACGGCCCATGCGCCATCTGTGGTGGATCTGACCGATTTCACTACATTGACGACCACGGCGGCGGCGAGTGGCATTGTCGCCAGTGTGACGAGCCAAATCACGGCGACGGTCTGGATCTCATTGCCAGATCTCAGGGCATTACCATAACCGCTGCGGCGCAGAAAGTATCCTCTGTGCTGGGTGGTGATACCCGGACACCGGAACCGAAGCCAGCCAGAGAGAAGCCTCAGACGGATATCGCCGGGAAAGTTGCGGCGCTGACCGCTAAAGCCTCTCCGGGGCAGTCTGCTTACCTTACATCAAAGGGGCTTCAATGCCCCTTCCCGATGCTGTCCGATGGGTCGCTGCTGCTGGTGCTGAAAAACGGTGCTGGCGCGACGACAGGCGCACAGGTGATTAAGCCAGATGGAAGTAAGCGGCTGGTGGCCGGCACGGTGAAGAAAGGCTCTTTTTGCGTGGTTAATTCCGGTGAAACGCCGGAGACGGTGATTATCGCCGAAGGGCTGGCAACGGCGCTTTCAGTTCAGCAGTTCCGCCCTGATGCGACAATTATCGCAGCAATTGACGCCGGGAACCTGCTGCCAGTTGCGCAGGTGATGCGACAGCGTTACCCGGGTGCGCAGATCATCATCGCCGCAGATAACGATATTAAGCCCGGCGAACCAAACACGGGAAAATCAGCCGCAGAAAATGCCGCTAAAGCTGTCTCTGGCTGGGTGGCTTTACCTCAGACCGAGGGAAAGGCCGACTGGAATGATTTTCACCAGCAACACGGGCTGGAAGCAGCGGCAGCAGCATTTAATGATTCGATGTACCAGCCGGAGGGCGAGAAGGTGGTGGTAAAACTCAAGGCAATTGACGGCGGAAAAGAGAATCAACACGAAGCTGTTACACCTGCACTTAATCAAATGGGGGCTAGCCAGCGCGGAGAAGTCCTGCTGGCTCACTACGATGGCGACCTTGCGATCCATGCAGATTCCGACACGGTACACCATTACAACGGTGTGGTATGGGTTCCTCTGACAGACAAAGAATTGCAGCGAGAAATGGCGCAGATCTACATCGATGCGGAGGTGGCGTATTCACAGAACGCTATCAAATCAGCAGTCGATACAATGAAGCTGGGACTTCCGGTAATGGGTACAACAGCCCGTAACCTGATTGGTTTCAGCAATGGGGTTTTTGATACCCGCTCAGGACAGTTCCGGCCTCACAACCGAAAAGACTGGCTTCTCGTTGCGAGTGATCTGCCGTTCAGCGAACCAGCAGAAGGCGAGACCCTCGCAACCCATGCGCCGAACTTCTGGAAATGGCTCCGCCGCTCTGTAGCGGATAATGACCGAAAAGCAGACCGTGTACTGGCTGCTCTGTTTATGGTGCTGGCGAACCGGTACGACTGGCAGCTGTTTCTTGAGGTAACGGGGCCGGGCGGAAGTGGCAAAAGTGTTATGGCGGAGATCTGCACGATGCTGGCGGGCAAGGCCAACACCGTATCGGCGAGCATGGCGGCGCTGGAGAACCCAAGGGAAAGGGCGCTGGTGGTGGGCTATTCGCTAATTATCATGCCTGATATGACCCGGTACGCTGGCGACGGCGCAGGGATTAAAGCGATCACTGGCGGGGATAAGGTGGCTATCGACCCAAAACACAAAGCGCCATATTCAACCCGTATCCCGGCGGTGGTGCTGGCCGTCAATAACAATGCTATGACGTTCAGTGACCGCAGCGGCGGTATTTCACGGCGACGGGTGATTTTCAACTTCACCGAGGTAGTGCCGGAAAACGAACGCGATCCGATGCTGGCCGAGAAGATTGAAGGAGAGCTTGCGGTAATCATCCGGCATCTTCTTGTGCGATTTTCCAGCCAGAACGAAGCCAAACAGCTTTTGCATGAGCAGCAGAAATCAGAAGAAGCGCTGGCCATCAAAAGAGAAGGTGATTCACTGGTGGATTTTTGCGGCTACCTGATGGCGCTTGTTGAGTGCGAGGGAATGATTGTTGGCAATGCTGAGATGGTGCCATTCAGCCCGAGGCGTTATCTGTACCACTCATACCTTGCCTACATGTCAGCGCATGGCCTGGGTAAACCCGTATCATTGACGCGGTTCGGCACTGATATGCCGGGGGCAATGTCTGAGTATGGCAAAGAGTACAAGCGCAAACAGTGCACCCGGGGGCCGGATAAAGGGCGTACGATCTCAAATGTCCTGTTAGGTGATGATGCTGATGGGTGGCTACCAGCAGCAACAGGAAATAATAATGGTGAGCAGGGGTAGAATTTAAAAATTATCGATAAAGTGTCTACCGTGTCTACTGT
>NZ_JAMJFW010000085.1:0-8475 GCF_023544405.1 Enterobacter cloacae complex sp. OE43NF | reverse complement strand
TTCTTGTAATCTCTCTTGTAATGGTGAAAGTTCATTTCTCACAAAGACTTGTGCTGCTTTGACTATGTCCCCGAAACCTCCTGTATTATTGGGCATAATGCCCATCATTTGAGGGGGGACACGGTGTGCACTCATTAGGTCCTCTGCACTAACTTTTTTGATATTAAAGAAATCATCTTTTGTTGCAACCTCACTTAAAGGCACAATTTTTATACCATCAGCTTTACCATTTGGTGCATAGAAAAATAAATTTTTGAAGTTACCTAGCCCTTTCGAGTCTCGCATCGCCTGACGCAGTGCCTCAACATCGGTGCTGCTCTGCGCCGCGTCGGTGACGTACATGATGTAACCCGCGTGCGCGCCGTTCTGGTAATACTTGCGACGGAACAGCGTGGCGGATTCATTCAGCCAGGCGGAGTTGAGCGCGCTCAGGTATTCCGGCATCCCGTAGAGCTCCTGATTGATATCGGGCTCAAGTAAATGGAATACCGAGCCGGTCGCAAACTGGTGCGGGTGCGTGTAGTCCGACACGTACCAGTACACACCATCCTCGACACCACGGCGGGTGTATTTGGCCGGGGAGGTTTCCAGCTTAAAGAGCTGGCCGGTCACGCTCATGCGCTTTTCGAGATAGCCATTTGCAAAGACCAGATAATCGAGCACAAGGCGGCTGAAATCCTGACGCGAAAGCAACGGATGCGGGATGTAGGTACTCGTCAGAATGTTGCGCTTCACGTAAATCGGTGAGCTGTGGTGCACGGCGGCGCGCAGGCTTTTCGCCAGCCCCGAGAAGTTGACCGGGGGCTCGTACCATTTGCCGTTATTGATGCACTCGACATAGTCGAGAATGTCGCGGCGATCGAGAACTGGTGACGGCTCTCCAAAAGTGAACGCCTCCATTTTTTGTTGGGCGCCGGCGGTCATGTTTTCTGTCTGTTTTGTCTGTTTATTACGGCTTTTTTTCATCTTAATTAATATCCAGAATTGAGGTGGAGTGCAAACCGCTACCGGCGGAAAGTGGCTCGTTTAACAGGGCGTGCATGGTCGCCCACGCGATATCAGCGTGGCTGGCTTCCTCGCTGCGGCTGGCTTCATAGGTGGCGCTGCGGCCACTGCTGGTCATGGTTTTGCGGATAGCCATAAATGACTGAGTGATGTCGGTCGCCCCGGCGTCATATTCCAGACACCCGCGGCGAATGGTGTCTTTCGCTTTCAGCACCATTGCGGTTTTCATTTCCGGCGTGTAGCGGATGGCGCGCGCCGCCGGGAAGAATGAGCGCACGAGCTGGTAAACACCCTGGCCGATGCCGGTCGCATCGATGCCGATATAGTCGACGGTGTATTTTTCGGTCAGTGCCCGGATGGCCTCAGCCTGCGCGGCAAAGTCCATGCCTTTCCACTGGTGACGCTCAAGGATGCGGAACTTCCCACCGGCAACCAGCGGCGGAGCCAGCACCGCACATCCTGCGCTGTCGCCGGTGTGTGACGGGTCATAGCCAATCCATACAGGACGCCAGTTAAACGGACGGTCGGCGAACGGTTCGAAGTCTTCCCATTCTTCCATTGCATCGACCATGCAGCGCTGCAGCTCCTCGAACGGGAATACCGACGCTTTATCGTCGACGAACTCGCACATAAACAGGTTACGGAAGTCATCCGCGCTGTTTTCCTGTTTGAGCTGGTCGAGGTTAAACAGGGTACAGCCCCCGGCGAGCGCGTCCTCAATGGTGACAATCTGCCGCCACTGTCCGTCACCGCATAACATGCCACCGGCAAGCGCCTGATGACTGATATCGATGTCGACACGCTCATCGCGGTTACTGCGGCCACGGTTAAACAGCTCGCCTGACCAGAACGGGTAAGCACCGTGCGCCAGCGTGGACGGCGTCGAAAAATAGGTGGTGCGCAGGTGCGACTGCGAGGCCATGCCCGACGCGACTTTGCGCAGCTTCTGGAAATTGGGGATCCAGAAAATTTCGTCGACGTACAGGTCGCCGTTGTGGCTCTGCGCGGTGTTGGAATTGGTCCCGAGAAAAATCAGCTCAGCGCCATTGTTGCCGATGACAATCGGGTCGCCTGACAGGTCGACGTCGACCAGACGCGCAAAGGCGATAATGTACTTACGAAAAACGTAAGCCTGCGTTTTACTGGCGGATAAAAATATCTGGTTTTGCCCGGTTTTAAGGGCGCGCAGGAGGGACTCGCGCGCAAAGTAGAACGTCGCGCCAATCTGTCGCGATTTCAGAATGTGGCGGATGCGGTGCTCTAAACCGGCTTTGTGCCACCTGAGCTGATAATCAAACGACTGGTCGAAGAAAATCTCTTCCAGTTTTTCGATGGCCTCCTCGCTGAAATAGTTTCGTTTCGGCTTTTTGCGATCCGCTTTGTTGCGGCTGGCGATATTGGGATTTAAATCCACCTCGTTTCCGGTCTGGCCGTAGCGGTTCACGCGCGCGAGCCGCTCCATCTGGCGCGACAGAAAATCAGCGACTTTGAAGTCATGCGGCGTCAGGTCTGGCTTTGCGTAGAGCTGAATAAGTCGCGCCTCTAACGTCGATTCCACGCGGTTAATCGGCGCGGTTTCTTCCCATCCATCGCGCTGTTTCCAGCTCTGCACAGTCGGGCGCTTGAGCTGCAGCATGTCGCAGATTTGCGGCACGGCGAACCCCTGCCAGTACAACAGCCGCGCCTGTCGTCGCGGGTCATTGAGCAGTGAAAGGTCAGTTGAAATGGTCATGCTTACCTCGCTTTTATGTTACGAGGCAAGGCTAAGGAAATGACCGCACTTAATCGCTAACCCACTGTTGTGTCAGTGGTTGCACTTCTGTAACAGGTGGCTGATGTGGGGCGGAGTCAGGAAACTAACCCCGACCCGAAAACCCAACATCAGGACACCTGAACAATGGCAAAGAAAGTTTCTAAATGGTTTCGCATCGGCGTCGAGGGTGACACCTGCGACGGCCGAATCATCAGCGGTAACGATATTCAGGAAATGGCCGAATCGTTTGACCCGCGCGTCTACGGTTGCCGCATTAACCTTGAGCATATTCGCGGTCTCTTTCCAGACGGTGACTTCAAGCGGTTAGGCGATGTGGTTGAGCTGAAAGCGGAGAAAATTGACGACGATTCTGCGCTTAACGGCAAATGGGCGTTGTTCGCGAAAATCACTCCGACCGATGACCTAGTAGCGATGAATAAAGCCTCGCAGAAGGTCTACACCTCCATGGAAATTCAGCCGAATTTTGCAAATACCGGCAAATGCTACCTTGTTGGCCTCGCGGTCACTGATGACCCGGCAAGCCTCGGCACTGAATACCTCGAATTCTGCCGCAATGCTAAGCACAACCCGCTGCAGCGCTTTAAGGCCAACCCTGAAAACGTCTTTTCCGCCGCCACGCTGGCCGAGCTGGAATTTGAAGACGTTCCCGACACGCTGCTCAACAGCCTGACCGACAAGGTCAAAGCCATTTTCGGTCGTAAGCAGGCCAGCGATGACGCCCGTTTCGCCGATGTGCATGAAGCTGTGACCACCGTCACCGAGCAGGTGCAAACCAACCTCTCCGCCACCGACCAGCGCGTCACCGAGCTTGAGACCGAATTGGCGCAGCTTAAGCAGGACGTGACCAGCAAGGCAGAAGAAAGCGCACAGGCGTTTAACGCCCTGAAAAACTCCCTCGATAACACCGAAAGCCAGCGCCAGCCGCGCCGCGAGCTTTCAAAAGGCGGTACGGGCGACGAGCTGCTGACCAACTGCTGATAACACGCCGGGCGTGCTGCCCGGCCTGAACTCTTTTACCCGAACAGGAAAAACCATGCGTAAAGATACCCGCTTTAAATTTAATGCCTACCTGTCCCGCGTCGCGGAGCTGAACGGCGTTTCCACAGATGACGTGGCGAAGAAATTCACCGTCGAGCCATCGGTCACGCAAACCCTGATGACCACCCTGCAGATGTCATCCGCGTTTCTGACCAAAATCAACATCGTGCCGGTCGACGAGCTGAAAGGCGAAAAAGTCGGGGTGGGCGTCAATGGCACGATTGCGAGCACGGCTGACACCGCCGGTGATGATGAGCGTAAGACCGCAGACTTTACTGCGCTGGAGTCCAATAAATACGAATGTGCTCAGATTAACTTTGACTTCCATATTCGTTACAAACAGCTCGACCTGTGGGCGCGATTCCAGGACTTCCAGACCCGTATCCGTGACGCCATCATCAAGCGTCAGTCGCTCGATTTCATCATGGCCGGTTTTAACGGTATTAAGCGCGCCGACACGTCAGACCGCGTAAAAAACCCGATGTTGCAGGACGTGGCGACCGGCTGGCTGCAGAAGTACCGCAATGAAGCGCCAGCGCGCGTGATGTCGAAAATCACCGCTGAGGACGGCACAGTCATTTCAGAGGTGATCCGCGTGGGTAAAAATGGCGACTATGCCAACCTCGACGCGCTGGTCATGGATGCCACCGGCAACCTGATTGACGAGATTTATCAGGATGATCCGGAACTGGTTGTCATCACTGGCCGTAAGCTGATGGCGGATAAATATTTCCCTATCGTCAACAAAGAGCAGGAAAACACCGAGTCTCTGGCTGCTGACATCATCATCAGCCAGAAACGCATCGGCAACCTGCCAGCCGTGCGCGTTCCGTATTTCCCGGCAGATGCGCTGATGGTCACGCGTCTCGACAACCTGTCGATTTACTTCATGGATGACGCACACCGCCGCGCCATTATTGAAGAACCGAAAAAAGACCGCGTCGAAAACTACGAGTCAATGAATATCGACTACGTGGTCGAGGCTTACGCCGCCGGTTGCCTGATTGAAAACATCAAGCTCGGTGACTTCACTCCACCTGCAGCACCGGAAACCGCTTCCGCGCCTGCAGATAACGAAGGCGGAGAGTAAGCCATGACGAGTCCCGCAGCGCGTCACATGATGCGGGTCTCGGCCTCTGAAACAGCGCAGCGGGCTGCTGTCCCGCTGCGCAATGCAACTGCCTATGAGCAGATGCTCGTTAAGCTGGCCGCAGACAACCGCACGCTAAAACAAATCCGCTCCAATGAGCGCAAAGCAGACAAAAAGCGCGAGCTGCTGCCGTTCTATCTGCCGTGGGTCGCTGGCGTCCTCGAAAACGGCAAAGGGGCGCAGGATGACATCGTCATGACGGTCATGCTCTGGCGTCTCGATGCTGATGATATCGCCGGGGCGCTGGAAATTGCCCGTTATGCGATGACCTATGGCCTGACCATGCCGACCGGACGACGTCCGACGCCTTACCTGCTGGCCGAAGAGGTTGCGCTTGCCGCGCAACGCCTGCGCGGGGCGAAACAGGCGGTCGAACTGGTGAACCTGCTCGACACCCTCGCGCTGACTGAGCGCGCGGATATGCCCGATATCGTGCGCGCAAAACTGCACAAAATCACCGGCTACGTGCTGCGTGATGCAGGGCAACTGCCCGAGGCGCTGGCGCACCTGCAGCGTGCGATCCAGTTAGAGAGCACCATCGGCGTTCGAAAAGACATTGAGCAGTTAGAGCGTCAACTCAGGCCAAAACCTGAACCGACACCGAAAACCAAAACGACTAAACCGCGCACGCGCAAACCTACCGCCAAACCGGCGGCACGGCGCGGGCGTCCACCAAAGGCGGCAAAAGCCGCTGGTTAACCGAGCGCTCCCCGAGCCGGGCGGCACGCCGGTCAATGCGGGTATCTATTGCCCTGACTGCGACCGGCGTCCACCGCCCACCCATTACCCGAGGTTGTCATGACGACGCTGATTATTGAGTCAAAACAAGAGCCGCAGGACGTGCCGGGCGTGGTGATACCGCCATCGGGCGTGAGCGAGCCGGTAATCAAAAACACCCCGTTTTTTCCTGATGTGGATCCGAAGCGCGTGCGGGAGGAAATGCGTTTAGAGCAGACCGTTTCCCCCGTGCGCCTGCGCCGGGCGATTAAGACCGCGATCGCGGAGACTAACGCGGAGCTGAGCGAATGGCGCGAGCGTCAGATCGATGCCGGTTACGCCACGCTGGCGGATGTCCCGACCGACGAGCTCGACGGCGAGAGCGTGCGCGTTTTCCATTACTTCAACGCCGTGTGCTCGATGACGACGGCCACGCTGTATGAGCGTTTTCGCGGCGTGGATGCGACCGCCAAAGGCGATAAAAAGGCCGACAGCATCGACAGCACTATCGATGAGATGTGGCGGGATATGCGCTGGTCAGTGGCGCGCATCCAGGACAAAGCGCGCTGCATTGTGGGGCAAATCTGATGAAAGCGTATGCGCTACAGGGCGACACGCTCGACGCGATTTGCGCCCGGTATTACGGGCGCACTGAGGGTGTGGTCGAAACCGTCTTAGAAGCGAATCCCGGCCTGTCTGAGCTCGGCGTCATCCTGCCGCACGGCACGGCAATTGAACTGCCAGAGACCGACAGCGCGGCCAGAACCGAAACGGTGACTCTATGGGACTGAGTATGGAGAAAATTACCACGTTTATCGCCTACTGGCTGGCCGTCGCGCTGGCGTACCTCGGCGCAATATCGCCCGAAAAGATGGCTCTTTACGTGGGCGGCGGATGCGCCATTTTTACTGCACTGACGAACTACTGGTTTAAGCGCAAAACCTATCGCTATCTGACGTCACTCGGACTCGACAAGGGGGCTATTCGTGAAATCAATCGTTAAACGTTGCAGTGTGGCCGCCGTGCTGGCGTTGGCAGCGCTGATGACTGACTTTCCTCTGCTTAACACCTCGCCAGAGGGGCTGGCACTGATTGCCGACCTCGAAGGTTGTCGCCTGACGCCTTACCAGTGCAGCGCGGGAGTGTGGACGTCAGGTATCGGTCACACTGCAGGCGTCGTGCCGAAAGGGGAAATCACCGAGCGACAGGCGGCGGCGAACCTCATCGCGGATGTGCTGAACGTTGAGAAGCGTCTGGCCGTATGCGCGCCGGTGAAAATGCCGCCGCACGTTTACGACGCGCTGGTCAGTTTTTCATTCAACGTGGGAACCGGTGCGGCCTGCCGGTCGACGCTGGTCTCGTTTATCAAGCGGCAGCAATGGCCGCAGGCATGTGACCAGCTAACCCGCTGGGTTTACGTGAATGGCGAAGTTAACAAAGGGCTGGAAAACCGCCGCGCGCGTGAGCGTGCCTATTGCCTCGGGGGAATTCAATGAAAGTGATGTTGTTTTTACTGGCAGCACTGGTGGCGGTTGTGCTCTGGCAGCGTCATGAAAACGGCAACCTGTCCCGCTCTTTTGAACGGGCGAGCAGGGTCGCCACGGAACAAAAAAACGTGATCGGGATGCTGGAAAACCAGCTTTCCGTCTCGCAGCGAATCGCCAGGACGAACGAAACCGCGCAGGTCAGTTTACGCGGCGAACTGCTGGCCGCCGGTGCGATGGCCGTGCGGCGTGAACAAACCATAACGAGGCTGATAAATGAGAATGAAACTTTACGCCGCTGGTACAGCGCTGAGCTGCCTGATGTTGTGCGTCGGCTGCACACCCGCGCCGCCTGCGCCTCCGCCGGTCATTGTTTACAGCGCCTGCCCGAAGGTGAGCTATTGCCCGATGCCGGGAAGCGACCCGGCCACTAATGGCGACCTGAGCGCCGATATTCGCAGGCTTGAGCACGCGCTCGCCGCCTGCGCGCTGCAGGTTGAAACCGTCAAAGACTGTCAGGATAAACTCGATGAAGAAAGCACGCAGCCTGCGCGAAGCGCTGATTAAAGCCGTCCCGCAGCTTAAGACCAATCCCGAGATGATGCGCATCTTTGCCGATGAGGGCAATATCGATGCGCGGCTCGCGGCCTCGCTGTCTCACGAAAAAATTTATACCCTGAATGTCATCGTGTGTGACTTTGTGGGCGACCCTGACCTGATTTTCGTGCCGGTGGCCGCGTGGCTCAGGGAAAACCAGCCGGATATTTGCACGCTCGATGACGGCCGCAAAAAGGGCTACCGTTTCCTGATAGATTTGAACGACGGAGACAGCGTCGATATCAGTATCAGCCTGCAGCTCACCGAGCGAACCCTCATCAAAGAGGAAAACGGCGCGCTGCATGTCAGCTATGCCCCTGAGCCTCCGCTGCCTGAGCCCGTCACCCGGCCAAAAGAGCTCTATATCAACGGCGAACTGGTGAGCAAATGGGATGAATGAATTTAAGCCCTTTGACGACAGGCTCAATGGTCTGATTGCTGCCCTGTCACCGGCAGGGCGTCGGAAGCTTGCCGGTGAAATTGCAAAGCAACTGCGAACTACACAACAGCAACGTATCAAAGAGCAAAAAGCCCCGGACGGCTCACCGTATCAAGCACGAAAGCGCCAGCCACTGAGAGCCAAAAAGGGTCGAATTAAACGGGCGATGTTTCAGAAACTGCGCACTAACCGGTACATGAAAGCCAGTGGCGGTGAAAACAGTGCAGTGGTGGAATTTGCCGGTAAAGTGCAGCGCATCGCCCGAGTTCAT
>NZ_JAMJFW010000084.1:0-8522 GCF_023544405.1 Enterobacter cloacae complex sp. OE43NF | reverse complement strand
AACCTGAGGGTGGGAATATGTTTTCCGCGTATACTGTAGCTGAATGTTCCCCCATTCCTGTGGAAGCGAATCTGTCAGAATGGGAACGCGATAATTATAAGAAGGTGACGATTGAAACCCAAAAATATATGGATGCGTGTATCATGGAATTAAATAATCAACTCCCGCGCTTGCTGAAGAAATAGCATATGTATCAAAACAGTCCCGGTTTTAAAACCGGGATGTTATCTGTATGAAAATTAGCTTTTGATAAAAATAATTATGGGAATGGCGAAGTAGCTTCGGAAAATATTTTTGAACAATATCATTGAATGATCCCTACCTCCGTGCTGGAAATCCTATATCAATTGTTACATTTACTCTCATTACACGTTGCGGGGCTTGTTAGCAGTTGTCATTCTGATTACCCCGCCCCCCTATGCCCGGTTTACCATAAAATTCCTAAAATGTGTAATTTGCCAGCGACATCACTTTATCCTGCTCTGGATTGTTCATCTTCCATGTTAAAATACGTAGCAAACAACATTGTTAAAGGACAAACGATGAAAATGAAGCTTTCCCTGTTTTGCGCAAATACAGGTTTAAGTAAAAAGGACTTCCCCTTATGGTCAGATGTTTACGATGCGCTTCATCAGCTCAGGAGGAATACGGGAAGCGTTAATATTGTAGATGTTGATAATCAAAAAACGCTCATCATCCATTCGGATGGTATGCATTTCCTGCTCTCATTAATTGAGGGTAAGGATGATAAAACAAAAATACAAAGTATCCAGACTGCTTGTTTTGAAAGGAAGGAAAGTTCTGTTTCGCCTGTTTTTCTGAGTCATTCTCATGGCCTGATAAGTGATTTCGAGTTTGTGACTGAGGTTTCCAGAACCTTTTTCATCACAGGACAGGTTTAGCGTTTTGCTGCATTAAACCAACCCTGTTATATCCGGCATTTAAATTCCAAACCCATTTATTTAAATCATTATGCCTAATGAAAAGTAGGTTGTGGTCGTGTATTTCGTATTTTTTCTGAATTATTCTCAAACCAGACAAACCTTGTCCTGATTCAACACGTGGTAGGCTATGGTGTATAGCGTGTAATGGAGCCGTTAATGCCTCAGGAAAGAATAAACACCAATGACAAAAATACTGCTTGTGGATGACCATCCGGCAATCTGCTTTGCGCTCAAGGTGCTGCTGGAAAAAAATCCGGATTTTATCGTGACGACATCCTCCGGCGAGAACCTGCTGGCGCTGCTGCATCGGGAACAGCCGTCGCTGCTGATCCTCGATCTGGAACTCAAAAACGCTGACGGGCTGGATCTTCTTCCGCGTATCAAGCACCACTTCCCTGCGCTCAGGGTGCTGGTTTATACCAACCAGCCTGCGGGGATCTACGCACTGCGTACGCTGAAGGCCGGGGCGAGCGGGTTTATCAATAAAAGCCTGGCGCTGGAGCGCGTCGAGCCGGTTTGCCAGCTGCTGCTGGACGGCTATCACTGTTTCCCGGAAGAGACGTTCACGAAAATCGTCGAGGCTACTGAAATACAACATGATAGCCGGGCGCTGCTGGCGAGTTTCTCCGATCGTGAAATCGCGGTGCTGAACTATCTGAAGCAGGGCAAAAGCAACAAGGAGATTGCCGACCGGCTGGCGCTCAGCAACAAAACCATCAGCACCTATAAGGCGCGAATGATGAAAAAAAGCGGCTTTGCGCATTTTGAACAACTTTTCGAACTTATTGATGCTTCAGAGCCAGAGACGTGAGAGCCGTTACTTTTATCCTGTTTTTTTGTATTGCCTTTACCGTGTGCGCCGCGCAATCGGGGGAATCCCTTCGCCTTCTGGCGCGTAGCCATGAAAAGGTGATCGAGCCGGGACTCAGCGGTAGCGAATGGCGCTGGGTGCGCGAACACCGCAAAATCCGTCTGGCGGTCTGGGAGCCGATGATGCCCCCTTACGACATCACCACCGGGCTGAATGATTACGGTGGTATCAATGCGGATTTCACCGGGCTGGTGGCGGAAAACCTCGGCCTGGAGATCGAGGTGGTGCGTTATCCCACCTATGAGGATGCCTTGTCAGCATTGCGGGCAGGCAAGGCGGATTTTATGCCTCAGGCAGGGGATAGCCAGCAACAACAGGGGCTGATGCTGAGTGTGCCCTACAGCGACAACATCCCGGTTGAAGTGGTGAATACCGATGCCTCGCCCGATGAGCCGGTGAAAAGGATCGCCGTTTCGCCTGTCTACAGCAGCAGTGACGTGCTGGCCCGTTATCCGGGGGCTGACATTGTGAATTTCTCCTCCACGCGGCATGCGCTGGAGGCGCTGGCGTTTCGCGAAATCGATCTGTTCTTCAGCGATGCGATCACCGCGCGCTATCTGGCGAGTCAGTCCAATTTAAGCAATCTCAGTATTCGTCCGGTGGCGGACACGTTCGAGGCGTCGGGATTCTCGTTCGCCGCGATGCCAAAGATGGCGGTCTGGATCGCGATCCTCAACAAGATGCTGACGGCGCTGCCGGAGAACGCGGGGGTGGAGATCCACCGTCGCTGGAGCGGAGGGATCCCGCTTTCCCTGAGCGAAGAGCCACCGCGTTACACCTCGCTCGAACATAAATGGATCAAAGAACATTCCCGGATCCGCGTCGCGGTGGCGCAGGATAACGCCCCCATTGCCTTTTTCAACGAGCGCGGGCAGTTGCGCGGCATCCTGGCGGATCTGCTGACCGCGCTCCGCCTGCGTACCGGGTTTACCTTTGAAATCCGCCGTTATCCCAGCCAGGCCGCCGCCTTCAGGGCCATTAATCGCGGAGAGGCCGAGCTGGTTGCAGGCGTCACGCAGAAGGGGATCTGGCAGGCGGATCTCCTCACCACCCGAACCTGGTTGTATAACTCCTGGGTTATGGTTGGACGTGCGCTCCCGGGGAAGGAGGCGCTTCAGCCCCGCGTGGTGAGCCTGCGCGGTGAAGCGCCTGATGGCTGGCTTGGCCGACAAAACAGCGGCCAGACGGCGAAGGTCGATACCTGGTGGCAGGGTTTTAACAGCGTGGTGAAGGATAAAAACGACATGATGGTGGTGCCCCTGATCATTGCCAACGCCCAGCTCACCCGTAAAGAATTTGCCTCACTGAAAATTCTCGCCAGCATCGATGCCGAACCGTTGCGCTTTGCCTTTGGCGCATCGCGGCAGGCCTGGCCGCTGATCACCATTCTGAATAAAGCGCTGATCAACATCCCGCCGGAAGATCTCCACGCCCTGACGCGCGGCAGCAATACGGGCAATGCGTTTGCCTCTGTGTCGACGTCGGCGCTGTCGATTACGTGGTTGGTGACGTTCACCGCCGCCGGTCTGGCCTTGCTGGCGCTGGTGGCAGGATGGATCTACCGTCGGCGGCGCATCCAACAGGCGCGCATCCGCAAGCTCATTCAGACGCTGCGCGCGGCGAAACAGCGCGCAGAGCGAGCCCGTCGGGGAAAAAGCGCCTTTCTGGCGACCATGAGCCATGAAATTCGCACGCCCGTCAGCGCCATTATCGGCATGCTGGAGCTGGTGATGAAACGTCCCGACCATGCCCCGCAAAACCCGCAGTCGATACGGGTCGCCTGGGACGTGGCGCAGTCGCTGTTGCTGCTTATCGGGAATATCCTGGATGTGGAGCGTATTGCGTCCGGCCGTCTGGTGCTCCGCCCGGAGCGCGCCTCGCTTCGAAACCTGATTGAAGGAACGGTGTCGCAGTTTGAGGGGCTGGCGGCGCAGAAATCATTGAAGCTGCTGCTGGAAATGGATACCGCCCTGAAAGGGGACGTATTGATCGATGTGATGCGTTTTCGTCAGATCGTCACCAACCTGCTGGGTAACGCCATTAAATTCACCGACCACGGTCAGGTGATGCTGCGGGCGCAGCCGCAATGGCAGAACGGCGAGTTTATGCTGCTGGAGCTGACAATAGCAGACACCGGCGAGGGGATTGATATCGCGACGCAACAGCGTCTGTTCCAGCCTTTTAGTCAGGGTGAGAGCCGTACCCGGGCGCAGGGCAGCGGGCTGGGGCTCTATATTTGCCGCCAGCTTGCGGACATGATGGATGGGGATCTCACGCTGAATAGCGTGCCGGGTGAGGGGACAACGGTCACGGTGACGCTCAGGCTGCCCGTCATGGCCGCACTGCCAGAGAAAGAGACTAAAGCTTGTGTGCCACCCGGCAAACGCGCAGCGTTGACCATCATGGTGGTAGACGATAATCCGGTCGGGCAGATGCTACTTACCCAGCAGCTTGAGTGGCTGGGGCATGCGGTCACCCAGCACGACAGCCCGGCAAAGCTGCTTGAGAGCCTGGCAATCCGACAGCCGGACGCGGTGATCACCGACTGCAACATGCCCGAGATGAGTGGCTATGCCCTGTCGCGCATCATCAATGAACATTACCCCAGTGTCACGGTGTTTGGCATGACGGCGGACGCGCGTGAATCCGTGCGGGATGAGGCGCGGGAAGCAGGCATGCGCGACTGTATCTTCAAGCCGGTCACGCTGGTTGCGCTGGAAAATCTGCTTGCCCCTCTGGCCCCCTCCGGTAAATCGCCGGTTGCTTCGTCATATTCCATCTCGCTACCCCCAGCACTGCTGGACGGTGAGCATCTGGCAACGTTTCTGGATTTGCAGATAACCGTGCTGGAGGAGACGCTGGGCGATATTGCGCTGTGGCGAAAGGACCCCGGTACACCCTTGAAGGACGCGCTGCACCGACTGCGGGGCGGTATTCAACTGCTCGGTATGACGGCGCTTGAGGCGCGCTGTCTGGAGCAGGAGCGGGCTGCCGACAGCGGCGGCATCCGTCAGCTTGAGGAGGAGATTCAGGCATTAAGGGCCGCATTGCAGCGCTGGCGCGAGACGGGACTACAACCGGGCGAGACCGTCCTACAGCAGAATGAGGACGGGCGTACAGCGTAAGCTTCCCGTCCACCGGGGTACTCTTTTATTCGAGGACGTTCACATATAAAGGAGATATTCCGATGAAAAAACTCGTATCCGCGCTGGCCGTTATTGCCTCTGTTGGTATGTTCACCTCCGCCCAGGCGGCAGAAAGCTGCTCTGCCAAAGCCGCGGCACTGGAAAAAGAGATCCGTATCGCCCAGCAGTACGGTAATACCTACAAGGTCAACGGCCTGAAAAAAGCGCTGGCTGAAGTGAAAGCGCACTGCACCCCGGCAAGCGTACAGGCTGACGCGCAAAAAGAGGTGAAGAAGCTGGAGAAGAAACTGGCCGAGAAGCGTGAAGACATTGCCGAGGTTCAGGCCGATCTGCGTGAAGCGAAAGCCAAAGGCGACAGCAAGAAAGTGGCGAAATACCAGCGCAAACTGGCTGAAAAACAGAGCGATCTGAGCAGCATTCAGCAAGAGCTGAGCCGCGCACGCGCCGCGCTTGCCTCCCTGCAGAAATAACGCTTTTTTGTAAAACAGGTGAGGGGGCGTTAGCCTCCTCACCTTTTTGCGCTGCCTGCCATCATGATGCGACTCCATCTTCTCTTTTTTATGCTGCTGTTCGCCATGGCAGAAAGTCGTGCGGTAAGCCAAAAGACGTGGGTGATCCTCAATAACCTCTATAAAGGGGCGATTTCGTTTGAGGTGTCTGCCTCAGGGCCTTGCCTTAGCCAGCCGCTGATGGAGGAGTGGGGCGTACGTGACGCGGTGCTTTCACGCCTGGTCTGGGATGCCAAAGGGTGCCTGACGCCACAGTCTGCGGAGCAGTTTAACCTCAAATACTGGTATCGCCCGCAGGCGCAACTGCTGACGCTTCTGTTCCCGACAGACGCCATTAGCCCGCAGCAGAACGGCGTCAGCACCAGCCGCTGGGATGATGGCATCAACGCGCTGTTTATCAACTACTGTCTGGATGCGGATAACAGCCAGGCGCAGTATGACTGGGAGCGTTCCGGTACTGACGCCACGCTGAGCCTGGACAACGGCCTTAATGTGGGCCCCTGGCGTTTGCGTTATCAAAACACCTTCTGGCGTGAAAAAGAGGGACAACACGGTTCGTACACCAATGCGATGTCGCTCTGGCGCAGCATCACGCCGCTGCGTTCGCGCGTGACCCTGGGCGACGGCAATACCTCTTCAAATATGTTCGACAGCCTGGCGTTTCGCGGCGCATCACTCGCCAGTGACGAGGCGATGTACCCTGATAGCTGGCGACCCTATTCGCCGTGGATCAACGGCTATGCCCGTACAGAGGCGGAAGTCACCATTCACCAGAACGGGGTACGTGTTTACCGTATTCACGTCCCGCCCGGGCCGTTTACCATTCGCGATTTTTATCCGCCGGACCCGGACGGCAACCTGGAACTGACGGTGCAGGAGAGCGACGGTACGGAGCGTACCCGCCTGCTGCCTTATTCCAGCATGCCCAATCTGGTGCATCACGGGCTCTTTAGCTACGAACTGGCCGCCGGTCGGTATAAGCCTTTTCACGGTATCGACAGGGACAAGGATCGCTTCTGGCAGAGTACGTTCTCGTGGGGAGTTGCCCCGCAGGTCACCGTGTTTGCCGGGCTGCAGCAAGGGGAGCACTATTTCAGCCAGGTCGCGGGTTTTGGCGCTAACCTCGGGCGGTGGGGGGCGTTTTCCGCAGATGTCAGCGCGGCTCGCTATACGCAAAAGGCGGAGACGCAACGGGGCAAGGTGTGGCGTCTGCGCTATGCCAAAGCGTTCTTTACGACTGAAACCAGCCTCACCGCTCAGCTCCAGTGGTATCCACGTAATGAACATTACCGGTCGCTGGAAGAAAAAATCACGCGGGCGGAGCTGCTGAGATACGGCTGGGACGATGACGTCACCCGGCGGGCGCTGCGCGGGGAGCTGGAGCTTAACCAGAATCTTGGCGAGGACGCCAGCCTGAGCCTGTCGTGGCACGGGTTGAAGTCACGTGAACCTGACGCAGGCAGCATGGGGATGACGCTGAGCCTGGATGCGACCTTACAGAACGTGGATGTCAGCCTGTACGGCGGTTATGAACGCTACGGTAAAAACCCGGATGAAACCACCGTGGGTATCAATCTCAGTGTGCCTTTATCCCTTTGGGGGATGACGAGTAATGTCGGCTATATCACCGAGCTCGCCAGCCGGGGGGAAGATAGTCATGGAGTGAATGTGTACGGTTCGGCGTTGAGTGATTACAGCCTGCGTTACGATCTGCAGGCGACGCATACCCTACACCGCAATGATGAGTTGTCTGCGAGCCTGGGCTATCAGTACAACGCGGGCGAGCTGAACCTCAGTATGGTACGCGGCGGAGCGCGCCGTGATTATCATGCCGACACCAGCGGCAGCATTCTGGTACACGCAGGCGGCGTGACGCTTGGCCAACAGCTCGGCAGCACCGCTGCGCTGGTGGACGTGCCGGACTCGCCGGGCATTGGCTTCTATAACCAGTTTGGCTCCACTACCAATGCCCGAGGTGAGCTACTGGTGAGTTACTTAACGCCGTGGCGCGTGAACCGCATTACGGCCGATAGCCTGAGCTTGCCGGAAAACACCGCGCTGGATGTGACGGAACTGGAATCGGTGCCGACCGATGGCGCGATTGTTCTGCTGCGTTTTCCCCAACCGGTAACCGATTGAAATAAAAAGGAACGGTACTAAAAACAAGACAAATCCCTACGTAAAATTACCAGGTAAAACGCGTATTCATCCTAATAGTTTGCCCTTTCGGGACTGCTTATGATTCGTCTCACTGACTGTTTTTCAATGGAGTGTAGATGAAGATGAAAGCAATTTTAATCGCCCTGCCTGTGGCGATGATCCCGGCTACCGTTCTGGCGGCAAATACGGAAGAAGGGTATTACGGTTCGGCAAAATACCTGCAGATTGAACAGCGTGCGAAAGAGATGGATACCAGCGCGCGTCCGGGTGTCGGACAGTTTGTGGGCGGTAAAGAGAAAGAGCATTTTGGCGGCGCGGCGATTGCCGCAGGCTACCAGTTCGGTAACGGCTGGCGTACCGAAGGTGAATACACCTTTAAACAAAAAACGGAGTACACCAGCGGCTCCAGCACATTCGCGAGCAGCTTTAACCACCTGCAGACCGAAACAGAACGACTGATGCTGAATGTCTACCGCGATTATGAACTCGGCTACGGTGTCTCTGTTTACGGTACCGCAGGGCTTGGCGTAAGCAAGATCAAAGCGGGCGGCTGGCAGGGTAACGCCGGACGTGAATACGCCTCGACCACCCAAAGCAACCTGACCTACGCGTTAGGAGCGGGCGTAAGCTACACGCCGGTTGAGCGTCTGTATGTCGATCTGGGCTATCGCTATATCGATATGGGCAAGATCGAAAGCTGATATAACAATTTTACTAACGCGCGCGGCTTAAAAGACGAGCAGATGAAAGCGCATATTGTCTCTAACGAATTTACGCTGGGTATGCGTTACGTGTTTTAACCTGTTGTGATCGTCACTGCTTTAAAACAGGGCCAACACCGTGGGAGTGCGGGGTTGGCTTTTTTATTGCGTAAACAAAAAAGCCACTCATA
>NZ_JAMJFW010000083.1:0-8877 GCF_023544405.1 Enterobacter cloacae complex sp. OE43NF | reverse complement strand
TGGCACGGCACCATTGAAATGCTGCTGCAAAGCCACCCCAGCCAGATCTCCAATCGCCTCCTCAATGAGGCTGTGGGGCTGGATTTAGGCCGGAGAGACAAAAAATCGGCTCACCGCATCCGGGCAATCATGACTATGTTGGGATGGTCGGAGGCCAAAAACATCGGGCCAAACAAGGAGCGAGGATTCCGGCGTAACCTCCCATAAACAGGCGCATGAGCCACCTTTCGAGGTGGCTTTTTTTATGGAGACGTGGAGACAAAAGGAGACAAAAAGGAGGCATAAAATAGACGTTTTAACTTATTGATATTATTGAATATAGACGTAAGAGACGTAATAAATATATATTAATATAATAAAATACCCTATACAGCCACGCCGCCACCGCCAGCAGTAAACAACCTCTCGTTATGTCTCCTTACGTCTCTTACGTCTATTTCTTTTATATTCAATTGGTTGCGTTGTCTCCCGTTTAGTCTCTGGAGACGTTTATTTGTCTCCGCCTTTGTCTCCGCTGCCGCATAGCGTCGCAAAGTGCATCCCCGGAGGGGTGCAGCTGCGTGACGCGGTTCTGCTTTGGTGGATGGTTTGAGGGGGTAGCGGTATGGGCCGTGCTTTCGCACGGACACTGCAAAATTCACTGGCCCGGTGCCAGATCGGCAGCTGAGAGCCTCATGATACGGTTACATTTTGGCTACGGTGTTTTGTGGTATGGCGGGGGTTTACGATGGTAGAGCGGCGGACAGGTGGCAATATGCCCGCCGTTTTGGTCATTTCTGGCGGTTCATTCCGCCGCGCATAATGTCTGCCTCTGTACCGGGCTTGATGTCGTACATAAGGCGCTCAGCCTCCTGCGCTTTGAGCAGTGCGAGGATCGCGGATGCCACGGCGCGGGTCATCTGGGGGTCGTTGTCTACAACGGCTTTAAGCTGGCGGGCCCTGAGCCCTGTCAGGTCTTTGGCGTGTTGTTGCAGGAGCTCGAACTGCTGGGCGGTGAAGTGGTTCCGCAGCTGTCGGATCTTCGCGCTGGGTGTCTCGTTAAGCAGCTGCTGTGCGCGTTCGCGCTGCTCCATGAGGCTGGTCACGTTGTCCGGCTGCTGTTCTTCCTTTTCGGCGTTGGCGAACCACTCCCGCACGGTTCTGGCGGGGATCCCTGTCTGACGTGCGACGCTGGCGGCAGTTGCACCCGGTTCTTTGCCGAGGATAAGCACCTGCTGGCGTTGCTGTGGGGTGTACGTTGTTCTGCCCATGGCGATGGATTCCTGGCTGATTGAGAATGACGCCATGGTGGCATCACGACTGTTTTGTGTGGCAGCGCAGCTGCCGCCATACCGATTGCTCTATTGAAGTTAACTACAATATGTATTACAGTTAAAAAAATACAAATTGTAGTTATTCAAATAGAGAGATTAAACTCATGCCAAACCTGAAAGAAATTTTAAAAAATAGTCTTTTTAATCAAGTCGATGATAGCGTTTCAGCCCCTATATCAATCCGACTTCCAACCATTTTAAATAATGAGTTGGACGAACTATCTTTGAGTCTTGATCGCTCTAAGAGCTCACTGATCAGCGAATTTATTAAGGCCGGGGTCGCTGCTGCGAATGAGCTACTAAAAGAGCACTCTCTGATTAGCGATGAATTGAAAGAGCAGTTGGTTGATCAGCGCGAGGATAGCGCTGCGAGCTTCATGGATAGAAAAGCCTTCATGTTAAATACGAACTACAACAACGATGAAGAAACGCATTTCGATATGGTTAAAAACCAAGAGGCGGCGGCTTTTTGCAAAGGCTGGAAAGAGTATATCTGCCAGCTTTCTAAAGGCGATAAGGTCTATCTGTATCAGAGTGGCGTAGGCATCATTGCTTCTGGTGTTGTGGATGGTGATCTGGTGAAAAGCGAGCATTACGGCGTAGCTGATGATAAATACGCTAAGCCACTCAAAGATTTTAAAACCGGCTTTAAGGCTATCTCCGCGCGTCGCTTTAAAGAGTTAACCGGGGGCGGAGCTAATTTCCGTAGAACGATGATAGAACTCACCTCTATGCAGGCTCATGCTATTGCTCAAGAGATCGAGAGATTAACGTCTAAGCAGTGATAATCCTCAGATAAGAAAGGGGCCCGGAAGGGCCCTTTTTATTTGTAGTATTAATTACAGTAAGTATTTCCCAGGCTGTCAGTCCGGCAGCTGGTCTGATCCCCATTCGGTGATGTGATGTAGGTATTTCCCAGTGAATCAGTCCGGGCACTACTCCCATCACTGCCGTAAGTGTTCCCTAATGAGTCAGTCCGATACTGTGTCTGGTTCCCGTTCCCGTCTGTTACGTAGGTGTTTCCAAGGCTGTCAGTGCGAGACATTGAGCCATCTGATCCGTATGTATTACCGAGCGAATCTGTGCGATAGCTGGTCTGGTTGCCGTTGTCATCGGTTACATAGGTATTACCGAGCGAATCTGTACGCATAGTGCTGGCCTGTACGGTAACGATGCAGCCAAAGGTTAAAGCAAACAGCAAAGGTATATTGATTTTCATAATAAATAATCCGTCACACCATATTGATTATCATATAGGCCCCCGAAGGGGCCCGGTTGTTATGCCTGCCACTCGAACAGTCGGCAGACGGGCAGGGTCAGCACCCGCCCCTCTGTAGTTCTGAGGCTTACTTGATGAATGCCGCGCCCGTTCATCGCTACACTGCGAGGTTTTCCGTGCTGGTAGATCTGCCCATGCTCAATGCTGAGTCCGGGGAAGGTTTGCGCCGTATGACGCTGTGATGCAATAATCATAATGTTGGTTCCATTGGGTTGGTTCTGACAAAGGCGCGGTTACGGTGGCCACCTGATCCGCGCCGCCTCTGGCCCTGCTGCGCTCCAACGCAACGGGGCCAAATCTTTTCTACTGCTCCCGTGTTACCCGCAGCACCGTAGAGCGTGAGCAGCCCGCCAGTCTGGCGATCTCCCCCGTCTTATGTCCTGCGGCGGCGTATTTCAAAATCTTCTTATGCAGTGCCGTGTTGGGCTGTTTCCCTTTATATTTCCCGGCCTCTACTGCCTTTTGGATGCCCTGCGCCTGACGTTTCCGGCGTGTCTCGTAATCGTCGCGGGCCCATGCTGCGGCAATATCGAGCAGCATCGAGTTGAGCGCATCGAGTACCACGTTGCGAACGTCGAAACCGCCCGCCCCGGTCGGCTGTTCTCCCTGCAATACCGCCAGCGTCGTGGGGATGTCGCAGCAGACGATGCGCAGCCGTTTGGCTCTGATCCGTTCTTTCAACTGCTCCCACTCTGAACGGGTGAGGCGGCTCAGGCGGTCGAGCTTTTCAACCAGCAGGACAAAGCCCGGCCCGGCGTCGTGCAGCAGTTTATTGAGCTGCGGGCGCTCCAGCTGCGTGCCGGAGATATTCTCCCGATACCAGCCGCAGATCGTCAGGCCATTAGCTGCGGCAAAGGTTTTGAGCTCATCCTCTGCGCGGCTGGCGTCCTGTGTCTCAGTGCTGGCCCTCATGTAAATCATGCAATTCATCGTTAGCTCCCGCGCTATGGGGTGTTTTCTGTAGTGCGTTTTTAGATATTGCGTCTTTTAAGTTAAAAAATCAATCTATAAGACGCATTAATCACTGCTTTTTTGAGGTGTACCCAAAAAGTCACCTTTGCGGGCCAACGGCACGCCCCCTACCGCTCTGGTCGTGACGGCAAACTGTCATGGTCAGCATTCCGCTGGCTATAACGAGAAAGGGCATACCGAATGAGCAAAGAAAGCGAAAAACACGTTGATCGTGTACTCAACCAAATTTCCACCCGGCTGGAGAGCCTGACGGTCTCCGGGCCTAAATTAGGCGACCTAAGCACTCTCCGGTCACACATGCTGCGTCTGCTGGATAAGGTCAGCGAGCAGGAGATCGCCGCTACCGGGCTTCGCCTGCGCCTTGAGATTGAAAATGGGCAGGTTTCCTCTTTGGAGTCCCAGCTGGCGAATCTGAATGAGCTGATCGAGGAGGGTAAAGCCTGCCTACGTTCTGGCGAACCTGTTCGCCCTGAGTGTGGTATGGCTCCGGCCCTTCTGCCTGAGGTGAAAAACGAACTGGTAGCGGCGCAGCAGGTGGCAGCAGCCACCCGCAGCGAGCTGTCAGCCTGCCAGCACCAGATCGATATGCTCAATGCAAACGTAGACCGTGCGGCTGAGGATGCGTATCTGAGCGCCCATCTGGCCTACGTGAGCACTCTGCTGCGTGAGTCCATGGATCTGGCTGCGATGGCTGGCGCGAAAGTAAGCAATGGCGCGGCTTCGGTTACGCTGGATCGTCGTCTGGGGCTGCTTCTGCAAAATCAGGGTATGGTTCTGGCGCTTAAAAATTACCAGGGGGATCGCGCTAATGGGTAATTTCCAAAAACTTCTTGAGCTGCTGCGTGATGCGCAGGGCCCTGTGACGCTGACTAAAGCGCTGTCTGTGGCTTCCGGTCAACCTCTGGCGCGTCAGTCGCTGGATTTAGCGCTGAAAAGCTGTGTTGAGCTGGGCGTGCCGGAGCATCATCAGAGGATGCTCAAAGATATGGTTGCAGCTGGTGAGGCTGCTGGCGTTTCTCAGGAGGAGATCGAGGGGCGAATTGCTGGCGTTATGCGCCGATTCTCCACTGAGCCAATGACCAAATCCACCGCTGGCGATGTGCTGGCGCAGGCAATGAGCGGTTCCCCTGTGCAGTCCGTCCCGGATATGACGATCACCCGCAACCTGTCGGTTGAGCAAATCCATCTGGCCCGGCAGCAGCAGATTGCCGATCAGCAGCTGCTGCGCGAGTGTGAGAGCGCTGGCGTTTCAAGTGGGCAGATTGTTGAGCTGAGCGAGGCTCTTTCTGCCTCTCGTGGCCTTCCAGACGCTGCCCGTGCCCCCGGTATCGCTGCCGTTCGCCAGCAGTTGACTCAGGCGCAGCCGTCGCCAGCGGCTCAAGGCATCGACTGGAGCGCCCACGGATGGAAATAAACAGCCGGGCCGTATTGCTGGCCTGTCTGTCTGCGCTGCGCTTGCCTGCGGGTGAGCGCACTTCTGATCACGTCATGCAGCTGGCACATCTTCGCACCGTTCTGCGTAACGAGGGGTATTCCTCCCCTGCTATTCATGACGACGCGGCTTTACTCAAAGAGGCTGAGGGGCTGGCAAAGGCCCGCCGTGAGTGGCTGGCTGACTCCGCTGATATGCGTCAACGCCATGCCGAACTCCAGCACCTTGTTGCGTTAAACCTCTTACCTGAGGATGAAGCGAGGCAGGAACAGGGCGATAACTACCGGGAGCACCAGTTACGCGATCCGGTTAAGCAGGAGGGCAAACCTGAATATGATTGAGTCCAATCTGGTGATCCCCTCGCGCGTTATGGCCCCCCATGACGCGCAGAAAAAGCGCAGGATGCACGCAAGGATCCGCACTGCGTCCCGTGAGAGGATGCGCCGGGTAATGGCTGCACCAACGTGGCACTGGCGCTACCCTACGCCGCCAAGAGCATAAAAAAGGGCCCGAATATGGGCCCTTGTCTTTTGCGTGCCAGCACGCCCCTACCGCTACCGACTGGCAAAGCTGCGCGGCTGCGTAAAAGAGCTTTTTACCGGGACGCTTTGCGTTTGCGTGCGCCCGTCCGGGTATTGCAGGTTTACGTTGATATTGGCGTCAGAAATATCAATTTTCCCTCCGCGTTGCCCGGCTGGCATGGTTTCTGGTGCGATCTTGTAGTTGTTCCGATCGCTCAGCGCCATGTTTACGCCAGCTTTAACCTCAGACTGTGGGATGCTGGCATTTCGCGTATTTTCTTTCCTCAAAATGGCTTTTGTCACATTCAGCAGCGTGTTCTGGTCGGTTAAGTCCAGTTGCTGATCTGGCCCGTACCCTGTCCATTCGCTTGCCTGCCGGATGTAGCGCGGCACCTCAGGATCGCCACTGGCATATGTGCTGACAATCTCGCGCAGGGTGCGCTTGCGTCCGCCTTTGAATGCCCCGGTGCTATAGCGCAGCAGCTGCCCCGCCGACGCTGCGACGCCTGCCTGCTGAGATGGGAAGCGCCGCCAGTTGCCGTTAACGTCTTTCACGTTGCCGACATTGTTCCCTGCCCAGTTTTCGGCAGCACCGCTGCCAGCTGCGGCGGCGGATGGTGAAGAAATATAGTTGCTGTCGAGCGCAGCCTCTCCTGCTGTTTGCGGGCCGTATGCAGCTGCGTGTGCATTTGCATTGCCCTGCTCTACAAAGTTGAGCTGCTGCTGACGCATGATGTGCTGCTGGCGTTTCAGTGCCCTGTATCGGTCGCCATCTGGCCCCATGGTCTGCATACCGACGCCCTTGTCCTGCAAGGTGTTCATTTCCTGCTGGTAGGCATCGAGACGCCAGCCGTATTTGCGGCGGGCCTGCTGCTGCGTATCGAGGCGCATCCCCTTCTCATAATCGCGGCGCAGACTGTCCTCACTGCCCCCGGTCATTTTGACCAGCGCCATACGCATGACATCGAGAGCAGGCAGGGCGCGGCGTGCATAATCCTCAAATTGATTATTAAGTTTCGCTACATTATCGCGGATCTCGCTCCCTTCTGTTTTAGCCGGGCCATGCGTTGCGGCAACCTCAGTGAGCACGTCTTTCAGCTTCTGCGGGTCAGCCCCTCGAAGGGCATCGGTAAGGCGCTGGCGTTCGCCAGCATCAAGGCTCCCACGCTTGAGGTACTCATTGCCCATGACCTCCAGCCCTTTGCCACTTTGGATCTGGCCCAGTGCTGCGTAACTGGTTGCGTTTACGCTGTCAGGGTTAATTTTCAGGCGTCTGAGGCGATCAGAAACGCCGCTCATATCTGCGCTGCTCATTTGGTCAATTGCCAGCGCGTCATTGATACCGACGCCAAGGTGGCGAGAGAGCGCCACGACTGAATCAGGGCCGTAACCATAGGCGCGATGGATGCTCTGCCGGGTCATATCGAGAAGAGTCTGATCGCCCTGATAATTGCCGCCGAAACGCTGACCGTACAGCGAATCAGGCCCCAGAGTGCTGCTGATTGTGCCGAAAGCGCCGCCAGACTGGAGGACTTCAAGCGCCATCGGGTTATTGATGCCGTTGCGGAGGGCCATGCGGGCCATAAATGCCCGTGATGGGTCGCCCATCGCGCCACCGCGCTGAAGGTTCGCATTAACGCGGCCCAGCAGGTTGGTGGAGCCCTGCAAATCCATACCGGGGATCCCTGAGCTCATCAGGCCAGCCATTGCACCCGCATAGCCAGGCACATTAGGCGCGGTCAGGCTCATGCGTGCCTGTTGGGTGGCAAAGTCGCTGATTGCCTGCATGGCTTCGCCAGCCTGAGCAAACGCACCTGATTTGCCGATAGCCTCCCCCATGAGCAGGCCCATGCGGCGCAGCTGCTGATCGTTATTTACGACACGGGAGGCGGAGAGCTGTCCGATTGTGCCCGCGACGCTGTTTGAGTCGAGACCGTAGGAACGTGCCAGACCGCCAGATACCAGCATTCCGGTGCCAAGGTTCTGGCCCGGCTGGATGTTAGCGGCGCGGGAATAAGTGGAGGCCAGCGCGATTGCGTCACCGTTGGTCATGCCCAGACGGTTGGCGGTACTCATGACACCACGCTGGAGGCTGGAAAAGCTGACAATTCCGCCCACTTGACGATAGAGCTTATCCAGCCCGATCACGTTGTCCTGCGCCTGTCCGATCTTGTCCGCAATCGCACCAATGATTTTGCCGACGCCGAGAGCTGCGAGACCGCCTACCAATCCCATGAGCCCTGCACCTGCACCGCCAGAAAGCCCGGCATTCATTGCGCTGCTAATGGTGCCGCCAACCGGGCCAGCGTTGCGTAGCATCGTGCTAAGATGGTTCTGCCATGCCGGAGGCTGGTTATTGTTTTGCGGCCTGCTATGAGGCGCAGGTGAAGGATTTGATGGGGTAGGTGCTGGCGACTTAGGTTTCGGCGCTGGCTGGTCGTTAAACTCCACGCCGAGAAACTGGAGCATGGACTGCATTTTTTTGATGCGTACTGCCTGATCGGTATACATCTTTGACCAGTCAGCCATAAGCGGGTTAGTCGCGCCCTGTCCGGTCTTGCCCATGGTCTGCTTGAGCTCTGTCTGGATGGAGAGCAGCTTCTGCATTTGCTTAATGAAAGCATTCAGATCGTCTTTTGAGCGCAGGTTAATGGGCTCAAACTTCTGTTTATTGGCCTGCCCAACCTGCGACGCAAGGACGCGGATCTGGTCGTTGACCATCTGGATCTGTTGTTTAAGGTCAGCAGCGTCAAACTGCGCACTGACCGGGATTTTAATAGCCATGGGATGCCTCTTTTTGTTGTGAGGCCCCAGTGTGTTGTCACGACAAATCAGCCGCTCGTAGCTGTGCCAGCAGGGCGAGAAGTTCCGGCCCGTCGCCACGTTCGGTGTCAATCATGAGCCCGTCCAGATACTCCCATTCGCCCAGCGCAGCCAGAATGCAGGCCCGTAAGCGGTTAAACAGGAGCTGCGGCACCCGTTCCAGCGTTAGGGGTAAAGTGGACGCCAATTGCAGCGCAGCTGCACCGCTACCGCTTAGGGGGAAATCGCTGTATGCAGCCCGGTAGACGCCGAAATAGCGCGGCTGGACTGGCTCCGGGTCAATCCAGTTGCGTGAGACATTATTGCCGGAGGAGGTAGCGCTGGCATTGCAGCAAGGGCATGACGCAGTAACAAAGCCTGATCGGTCTCTGGCAATTCGCAGCGGTGCCCGGTGACAATCGGCGCAGATGGCTGCGGTGTCTGCTTTATCCTCCACTGTGGCGTATATCTCTGCTGCTTCCTGCACTGTCATAAACTGCATGGGGGAGCGTGGAATGGCGAGCGGTAGCGGGCGTGCCTTCGGCTCGCATTCTGGGC
>NZ_JAMJFW010000082.1:0-8914 GCF_023544405.1 Enterobacter cloacae complex sp. OE43NF | reverse complement strand
GATACTAATCAGTTAAGTGTTTGTTTAAAAAGGCGCTAACCGGCATGGGGAAGCGCCTTTTTTATCTCTGTTTATACATATGTTTATACACGATTGCTCGCACAAACAAAAAAGCACCAGAACATAGTCCAGTGCTTTGATAGGTTGGGTTTATCACCTTGGCCTTTCCGGCTTTCTCCATTGATAAGGTTTGGCATCCATCCTTTGCCGGTGGCGTTCTTTCGCAGCCAAGCAAGCGGCAACGCGATTGCGCACCATAAGATGATCCCGCCCGTTAAGTTCATGGCCTTGCAGATGTGCCATTTCTGTTATTACCGCCTCGATAGTCTCTCGCTTCATCATGCATACTTAAAGCTGGTCTTCGACATAGATCCCGGCAGAAATGATTGCACCACCAATTCGGCGCTTACCGTAAAGCAACGGTACCGGGTAGCCTTGGGCGGCAGTGTTGGTGACACCTCCAAACGCATACGAGGCTTTATTATCGGCACTTTGCTTGCTGGCAAGGCCTTGCACCTGCGGAGATATCATTTGCATTACACCGCCTACTGCCATTGCTGAACCAGCAGCAAACATCATGTTACTGGCTGCAATGCCAATGCCAGGCATCCAGATTGACGCCGCCACCAGCACCGCGCCGAGAATAGTTTGCATCACCCCTGCTTTCTTGCTCCCGATTATGATCGGAACAATTCGAATCGTCCTGTTACCGTTCGGAAAATCGAGATCATCCTGAGTTACGTTCTTTTTGTCCACGAATACAGCGAACGTAAGTCCTCGGGCTTTGCTGGTATTCATGAATTTCTGAAAGCCGGGAATGGTGGCGGATAACGCAGTAAACGCCTCACGTGTCGGGCCAATAAGCCGCTGGTGAGTACGGCCAAAAAGTTTAGCCAGCGAGCCGCTCAGAAGGATCGTGCTCATGGTTTCATGGTTCGCTGTATTCATAGTTTTACTCCAGTCAGATACCGTTAAATGTCGCCAGCCGTTGTTTGTGGCTGTCGCTCATATCGAAAGCAAAATCCTCGTGCTCAGCCTGGAAGGTACCGAACGCCATCAGCGCAGATACAGCCGGGTCTATCTTGTTGGAGGATTTCTTCTTGTTGGGCTTAATGTTGGCGTTGGCATCCGTCTCCATCACCACGTTACCAATCGCCCAGGACAAAACAGGATCGCCGCGATGGCGCACCACCTTACGGTTAACGAATACCTCAAAGGATTTCGCCACCGGACTGAATTTGAGATAGGTTTGCGGGAACGGCTCCACATCAAGCCCCGCCCCCTGTAGCTGGGTGCGCAGGTGCGTGGCGTTCCACGTATCGAAGCCCACCAGCCGGATATTGAAGGTTTCAGCGTCGCGCAGAATATCGTCACGGATGCGGTCATAGTCGATGCAGTCGCCGGGTGTGGTGCGTATCCATCCCGCTTTTACCCACTGTCGGTAGATGGCGCGGTTTTTGTTGGCGACGTTAAGTAGCTGCGCTTCCGGCAGATAATGACGGGTAAGGAGTCTGATCTCCCTGTCGAACGGGAACGCATAGCTTACGCTGGTGATGTCGCTGGTAGAGGACAGGTCAAACCCGGCATAACACTCCATTCCGGCCAGATCGTCTTCGGTATAGTCGAGCGCACAGGCATCCCATGCCCCGGCACCCATCCACGGCGTGGAGCCCTGACACCAGATATTGAAACGCTTGGTCAGCATCTCCACCCACTGCGACGGTATGCCCCGCGCTTTCTGGATGGTGGACTCCAGTTTCGCCGCGTCAACGGACACATGCAGGTTAGGGTTGGCCTTGATCCACATTTCAGGCTGCTCAACCTCGCTTTCGTCGTCCAGCTCGTAGATCAGGACAAACAGCGAATCGTTGCTCTCTTCCCCGGCAAGAATCTGGCAGCAGTAGTCGTAATGCTGTTTACAGGCGGAGACAACGTTACTCCCGGCGGTCGTGATGGCGAACAAAATCGCCTCAGGACGTGCGCCCATACCCAGCTCAAGCGCGGAATAAACGCCGTTATCCGGGTGAAGGTGGTATTCATCGACAATTGCCAGGCTGGGGTTAGTCCCCTCAATGGTGGCCGCTTTCGCCGCCAGCGGCTTTAACAGGCTGTTGCTCTTCGGGAAAATGACCTTATGCGCCTGGATATTGACGCGCTTTTTCAGCGGTTTTGACAGCAGGCACATCTGGCGGGCATCGTCGAACACGATTCGGGCCTGATCCCGGCTTACCGCCGCCGTGTAGATATCCTGCTGGCCCTTCTCCATTACCAGAAACCAGTTAGCCAGCATGGCGGCCACGGTGGATTTTGCATTCTTGCGTGGCACTTCAATAAAGGCACTGCTGTACTTCCGGCGGCCTGACTCCCTGACCTTAAAGCCCAGCAGGTTAGCAAAGGCGAACTGCTGCCAGGGCTCAAGCTCGATAGGCTGGCCCCGCAGCGGGCCTTTGACGTGTGGACAGAGCCGGGAGAAGGCAATAAACCGCTCCACGGTCGCCGTATCGAACTCATAACGGGGGTCATTCAGGTCTGAAAAGTACCTCTCGACGGCCTGTTTTACGCGCTTACATGCCGGAATTTCACCCGATTTAATGGCGTTTGCGTAATCATTCCAGACGGTCAAGCTCGTCCTCCTCTTCCGTTTCTACCGGATTGCGGCGGCGGCTTACCGGATCAAAGCCCAGCAGCGACGACATTTTTATAAGAATTTTTTCGGCATCCGCTTTTGCGCTCAGTGCCGGATTCCGGCTCTCACCGCCCTGGCTGTTCACTATGCTGAATCCCCGCGTGGCAAGGTCTTCCACGGCTTTGCGGTACATCGAGTAATTGACGCAGTACAGCTCAAGGTTGTTCCAGTCGGCAGGCGTCAGATCACCACGCTCCGCCAGCTGCTTCGCCTTCGCTTTCCACTGCTGCACCGCGATTTCATCAAGATAGGCGGGCGGTTTGGGTGGTCTTGCCATAACTTACTGTTTTCCTGTCTGTTTTATTTTCAAAAAAATCACCGTGCGTAAAAATTTGAGGGGGCGGGTGGTTCCTCGCTGAGAGGGGTTTGTCCTGAAAACCTCCCCCACCCCGTCCATTCGGCCTGTCAGCGGTTGCGAAAGCATTCCATAAGCTCCCGGTCACGCTGGCTCATGCGCTTTGCTACGGGCTTCTTATGCGCTCTCTGTCTGGCTGGTTGCCATGACTCACGCTGCTTTATCAGCCCACTAATCAGCCGCTGCTGTTCCTGCTCAGTCATTGTTTGCCTCATAGATCCAGTCGGTGCGATGACGCGCTGCTTCTTCCTGCTCGCGGAACTTACTGGCTTTACGCTGCTGCTTCGTCACCGGGTCTGTTGTGGTTGTCTTCCGTCCATGACAGGCAGCGCATAACGACTGGTGATTACTGGCGGGCCAGAACAGCACATCGGCCTCACCCTCGATAGGGATGATGTGATCGACGATAGTTGCCGATGTATAGACGTCAGCCTTAAGACAATGGACACACAGCGGATTAGCTTTCAGAAAATGACGACGGTATTCGCCCCAACGGTTGGAGTAACCGCGCTCTGTTCGTGTACCTCTTCGGCTGTCGCTTTGTCGGCGGGCATCCCGCTTATGCTCATCACACTTGCCGGATTTCACCCGCTTATTACATCCCGGCTCATTACATCGGCGTAGTGGTTGCCACGGCATCAGTACACCCCCACATCACGGTAGACAGACCACAACGCAGAGACAGCCATCGGTATCTCTTTGGTGTCAGTGTCGCCAATTGTCGTGCGGTACTCGTACAGCTGAGAGACGTACATCAGACAGCCAATCTTGATAGCTGGCGTAAACTCCAGCCCGTTATCAAACCGCTTGCCGATATGCTTCTGGCAAACCTCCAGCGCCGCATCGATGTACGCCTGTATCAACGTATCTTCGTAATCATCATCAATACGGCAATGCAGCTTTGCTTCATCCAGGGTGATTTCTGCTGTCATTTTTCCGTTCCTGTCTTGCAGAGAATTTCCAGCCGGGTACCTTCCGAATCAGGAATAGGAGGCCCGATAATATTGAGAGTGCTGCCAGCAAACGGGCCAGTAAGCACTTTCAGACGGTTGGCTGCGGTAATATCACGGCGGAAACGCACCCAAACGCGGATCGTCGCTTCGGCAACCTCGGCACCTGACGCCATTAACTCTCGGCCACTGATCCCCTTAACCTCAGCCCATATGGTTTCCCCGTCTTCCCAGACCTGAACAACCTGACCGGACGGCTCCCTGTGGGTAGTGAATACCCGAATAGTGACGCGGCTTCTCAGCCCCCCGGCTCTCATGCGTCACCTTCCTTGCCGTCTTTGCTGATCTTCACTTCCTGCTTCCATGCCTGGCTGAATTCGTCACCACCTTCACGCGGCGGCATCCCCTCACGTTCACGGGCTTCGTTCGGGTTCATGATCCCGTTCTTAATGCCGCGCTCATAAGTGGCGTAACGTTCGGTTGGCGTAGCGCGGAGAAGGTCAGCAGAGTCAAACTCCACCTGATAGCGGGTTCCCGGAACCGGAGAGGCCACCAGCAGCGCAGATTTGATTTGTTGCTCGAAGTTCGCCAGCCACGGGCGCATGGTCATGGTGAGAAATGCGCGGCTCGCTTCGCTAAAGTTGCTGTAGGTGCTATTGCTGTATTCCTGCAAGAAGATGGGCGACACGTTGAACATGCGGGCAATGTCTTCAATGGTGAAGCGACGGGAGGCCAGCCATTCGGCATCCTGATTACTCATGCCAAGCTGCTTGTAGTCCATGCCACCTTCAAGGATCGGCGTTTTCCCGGCGTTTCTGGCACCTTTGTAGCGCTCCAGTGCGTCCAGAGCCTGTTTGCCCTTCACGCTGTCGAGCCACTCAGCAGTAGTGACCACGCCAGCCGCCATCATGCCATCTTTCATAATGCTGGCACCGTGGCGCTGTTGGGCCAGACCTAACCCCAGCGCCTCACGGCAGGTGGTGATCGGCGAACGCCCCAGAAAACCATCATCGGTCGAGTAACGCAGGTGCAGGATCTCTTCTTGCAAGTAGGTGCGCACAGCCCCGGTAAATGGTTCAGTAATGGTGTATTTGTATTTATGCTGGCCGATACGCTCAGGTACAACCGCCCCCGGCGCATACGGGTGCAGGGATTGCGGCTGGCCGTCGCGGCCCCACTGGATCACCGCATAGGCGTTACCATTCAGCAGACAATGGCGCATCATCGTGCGTTTAAACTGGTAAGGTGTCTGGCAGTCGTTCGGCTGCTCGTTCAGCAGAAAATCCACCGGGTGATTGCTCAGCCATTCTCGCGCCTCACGCCCGTTATCGTTGCGCACGCGGTAGAGGTAGCAGGGCATTGTTGCCACCGCCTCACTGATAACTGACACGGCGTTCATGACCGCCGGCAGAGATTCCGCAGTACCCGCAGACACATACTCGCCTGATCCGGTATTTGGAATCCCTGCCATCGCCAGAAATTCATCAATGGTCATGCTGCGCTGCTCAGAGGGTTCAGACTTACGGCCAAACGGCCAGATATTCCACATATCAGAGCCCCGCTAATTCAGCCCAGCGGCGACGGTTATCGCCAGCGCGGCGCAGTTCAGGATGTTGGGAGAAAAGCGAACGGTGCGCGATTTCCACGCCAGACTCAGGATAAGCAGGCATAGAGGTAACGGTAATCTCCCGCAGTTCGGCTGCGGTAACAGTGCGCAGGTATGGAGACTGGCCGATATCCCACGCCTCTTTCAGCGCCCGGAAACCAAAGCTCATGCCGGAGATATCCCCACGCTCCACCAGCTCCAGCACATCGTTACCAAGCTGGGTATTCGGCGGGGTCAGCTCGAAGCGCAGCCCGGTATCGTCTTCGGACAGCACCAGCGTGCCGGATTTAGTGCGGCCCAGCAGCTGGGTATAGTTATGCTCGTACAGCGCACGCACATCGCTACCGGATGCCAGGCTGTCTTTAAACGCTCCCGGCGCAAACTGCTCGCGGAACTCGTCCCAGATAATTTCTGAGAGACTGTTCCAGCGCACGGCATAGCCCACCAGCTTGCGCTCTTTGGCGGTAAGTTCAGAGGTACGGATTTCAAAATCGATTGTTTTCATTGTTAATTCAGGCTCCCATGATTTTTATGAAAGCCATGCTTAACTTCCGCAGCTTTCCGGGCTGAAATGGCAAGATCTAATTCATCGAACGAGCCAATATGTTTTGTTTTTTGTCCGCGAGGTTTAATCTGGACTATCCATTTATTGCTGCGCTTATCACGGCGTATGCCTGTCATGCCGCTAGTGTTATTTTTCTGGATAGATAAATTCTTCTGATTCACGGCATGAGTAACCAGCCGAAAATTCGTTATCCGGTTGTCGCTTTTAACATGGTTAATGTGATCAACCTCCATTCCGGCGGGTATAGAGCCGAAATGCATAATCCAGATAACTCGGTGCGCCAGTTGCAGTTTTTTATTTACAGAAACAACTCTGTAACCATTGGAATAACAACCAGCAGACTTTCCGGCATACCGCGCATTCCATGTTTTGGCCTGAGCAACGCTAGAAAAATGGCTTTCAGGTCTTTGTTTCCAGATAAGTGAACCGTTGGGTTGGTAAGCCAGACAGCAATTAAAATATTCTTTCTCAGGTTCGATCATAATTAACCACCAAAATAGTAAGGGGCCGAAGCCCCTGTTAATCAGGAGCCGGAACCTGACATTTCGAGGATTTTAATCGCGCGGGAATCAACCACCCCACCACCTAAATACTTGTCCGTATGGATTTTAAGGAAACCCGGTTCGGTGATGTTGTCAGGGCGGGTACGCACGCCAGTGGTGTGATCCACGATGAAATATCCACGCTTGAAGTCGCCAACCGCGAGGAATGCTTTACCTGCCTCCGCATCCGGCATGGTTTCCAGATACTGAACAGGACGGCCCAGCAGCGTATCGGGAGAACCGGCAACCAGACGATCGCGCCAGATGTAATCCCCGTTGCCGTTTTTCAGCTTTTGCAGTTTGGCTGCGGTGTTGGAGTTCATCACCCATACGGCGTTTTTGCGGTATTTGGCTTTCAGCTTATACAGCAGGTCGATCAGGCCATCAGAGGAAACGTCAGCCGCTTCCATCTTCTCCAGCGTACCGAACGGACGGGTTTTGTCGGCAGTGGCCGCGCGAGGGTAAGACAGGAAGCCTTTGGATTTTTTATCACCGTCGCCGTTCACAAAGTCGCTTTCTTCGGTCGCGGTGAAGGTGTCGGCAATTTCAGAAGACAGCCAGCCCAAAATATCCACCTCGGAGAAGTCGAGAATCTCCTGAGTGGTTTTCGGGTAGGCGTAGATCGGGTTGAGTTTGATATCAACGCGCTCCATCTTCGGCGTGCTGGTCTCGGTACGTGCCTCACCTTCGGTGCCGCGATTAACGGTAGTGCCGCCCACAGATACCAGCTTCTGGTATTCGTTGGTTTTGGTGGTCTTCACCGTTGCGATGGAGCGCATCACGCTATCATCCTGCAACTGGCGCATAATCTCTTTGTCCAGCTCAGGGATAACGGTATAACCGCCGTCAGCCTGCACCAGTGTGGAGAGAGAACGGGTATCACCTGTCATGATGTAGTGGCGCAGCTCGTCGTTGCTTACTGGCTCACCTTCAACGGAAGTACCAGGCAGATTGCGCTGATCGTCGGCGACGGCTTCAAGACGGGTGATTTCAACTTCGAGGGCATCAGCCTGGGCGCGGAGTTCATCGAACTTTTTGCCCTCTTCTTCGTTCAGGCTGCGCTTTTCGGTGTCGGCTTTGTCCAGCATGGAACGCATCTGTGTTTTGAGTGCGGCTTTCTGCTGGCGTAATTCGAGTAGTTTCTTCATGGAGTGGTTTCCGTAACAATTAACGTTGAGACGTGAAACCAGCGCTTGGAGGGGAGGCCGTTAAATCTTTTTCTGCCTCTCGCAGGCTGTACTCGCTACAGCTTGACTTAACGGCCAGTGGCGGCTCACGTCTGAGTGCCACTCTTCAAGATATACATGAAAAATATAAAGAAAACCCCCATCAGAGACAGGGGTAATCACGGGTAAACATGAGTACGAATAATTTACAAAATTTATTTATTCAGCAAATCCCGCATGTTCTTTTCCGGCATATCCTTACGCATTTTCTCCAGATGCGCGATGAGGAGATCCAGCTGTTCGCCATCAGCAGCCAGAGCCATTCCCGTGAACGAATCCACAATGAAGCCGTGAGAATCAATCATCACCACAGCATCTTTATCAAGCGCAGCAGCGTACTCCTTTACTCCCATATCCTGTACGGCATTTTCAATGCCATGCACCTTGCGATGTTCCAGAACATCCTTATAAGTAAACATTTTCTTTGCTCCTTTCAGTCAGAAATCATCTTCATGTTGTGGGCGCTGGTCAAAATCTTCCGACGTATTGTATATTTCCCATCCCGGCGCGGCGGCGGTTGATTGTTTTGCGTCGTCAGTATCAGTTATGGGCTTCCGCCCGCCGCCCGGCCTCACCGTTCTGGCGCTGATCACACTGTCTGCGAGTACCTGATACCCCTGCTGTGCGGTGCCATCCTGCCCCGTCCACTGATTAAGCTGCATATTGCCCGCTACGCTCACAAGGTCGCCTTTAACATGCCGCGCCAGCGCATCAGCCTGCTTACCAAATGCGAGAACACCCAGCCAGAAAGTAGCCTGTCCATCCTCAGCGGCATTACAGGGCAGTGATACTGCCAGCCGCGCCATTGCCATATTTGTACCCTTGCCCGTTGTTCTGGTATTCGGATCGGCCACCAGACGCCCGTATGCTGATATCTGTGCTGTCATTCTAATACTCCCCACAGTTATAAATTAAAATTTGTACCTTAAACTGTCTACCTGTCTACTCTTTGATTTTTTACTTTAATATTCATTATGTTACACG
>NZ_JAMJFW010000081.1:0-9411 GCF_023544405.1 Enterobacter cloacae complex sp. OE43NF | reverse complement strand
TCACAATGACGCTGACGGAGGAAAGAGCCATGGCCGCCGCCGCAATAACTGGCGACAGCAGTATTCCATACACAGGATAAAGCAGACCTGCAGCCACAGGCACGCCAAGTGCGTTGTAGATAAATGCAAAAAACAGATTCTGACGGATATTTTTCATGGTGATCTCTGACAGATGACGGGCCCTGTTCAGTATCATCAAGTCGCCTTTGAGAAGGGTGACTCCGGCACTTTCAATTGCCACATCTGTACCCGTTCCCATGGCTATACCCACGTCAGCCGCTGCCAGCGCCGGGGCATCATTCACACCGTCTCCGGCCATCGCAACCACATGGCCAGACTCTTTCAGTCGGGTTATCACTGCTTTTTTGCCATCCGGCAGAATTCCGGCTTCAACCTCATCTATTCCCAGTTTCCGTGCGACTGCTTCAGCAGTAAGCAGGTTATCCCCGGTGAGCATAACGATGCGGATCCCCGCCTGACGCAAAGCTTTAAGCGCATCCGGCGTGGTTGTTTTCACGGGATCCGAGATAGCTATCAGGCCTGCAAGGTCCCCGTCTGTGGCCACATAGATAACGGTAGCGCCTTCCATCCGCAACGTATCCGCAACGGCCTTTTGATTATCAATAACTATACTGTTTTCCTGCATAGCCAGTTCATTACCAATAACAACCCGTTGACCTTCGACATCGCCTGAGACACCTTTACCCGACGGTGCATCGAAATGAGTGACTGCGGGTATTGCGATCCCCTTTTCCTGTGCTGCTTTAACTACTGCCATACCCAGCGGATGCTGCGAGCCTTTTTCCACTGCGGCTGTTACACGCAAAAGAGATGTTTCCCCACCCGGATTGAGACTGATAATCCCTGTCACCGTAGGCGAACCTTCCGTGAGCGTGCCTGTTTTGTCGACAACCAGCGTGTCCACTTTTTCAAGACGCTCAAGGGCTTCGGCATTCCTGATTAACACCCCGGCCTGGGCTCCTTTGCCCACCCCCACCATTATCGACATCGGCGTGGCCAGCCCCAGCGCGCAGGGACAGGCAATAATCAGGACCGACACAGCCGCAATGAGACCGTGCGCCATCCTGGGCTCGGGCCCCCAGACAGACCAGATCACGAAAGCAACAACCGCGATAAGTATCACCAGAGGAACAAACCAGCCTGAAACGCTGTCAGCCATTCTCTGGATGGGGGCACGCGAACGCTGTGCATCAGCGACCATCTGAACAATTCGTGAGAGCATTGTTTCATCACCGACTTTCTCTGCACGGATGATGAGACTCCCTGTCTGATTAATGGTCCCCCCGATGACAGGGTCACCCTCCGTTTTGGTAACCGGCATAGATTCCCCGGTCACCATCGATTCATCAACGGTTGTTTTGCCTTCGATCACGATACCGTCGACCGGAATACTCTCTCCAGGTCTGATGCGGAGCTTATCGCCAGGCAGGACATCTTCCGCATTAATATCCGTTTCATGACCGTCATGATCCAGCCGTCTGGCGGTTTTGGGGGCAAGGTTCAGAAGCGCAGTAATGGCGCCTGAGGTTTGTTCCCGTGCCCGCAGCTCAAGAACCTGTCCCAGCAGAACAAGCACCGTAATAACTGCTGCGGCTTCAAAATAAACGGCCACCAGGCCATCCATGTTTCTGAACGATGCAGGAAACCAGGAGGGGAAGACGGTTGCAATGACGCTGTAAACCCAGGCTACGCCGGTCCCCATTGCAACAAGGGTAAACATATTCAGGGAGCGGTTACGTAACGACATTCCGGCCCGGGCGAAGAATGGCCAGCCACACCACAACACGACAGGGGAGGCCAGAAGCAGCTGCAGCCATGTGTTGTACTGTGGCGGTACTGTATTCCTCAACTCGGGAAACAGATGAGATCCCATTTCGAGTACCAGAACCGGAAACGCCAGCAACAACCCCAGCCAGAAGCGTCTTGTCATGTCGTGAAGTTCATCACTCGGCCCCGTGGATGCCGTAGCTACGAGCGGCTCCAGTGCCATTCCACAGACAGGACAGCTTCCGGGACCACTGCGGCGTATCTCCGGGTGCATCGGACATGTCCACACACCTTCAGAATTCTCTTTTTCCGCCTGGTGGTGAGGCTGTTTTATCTGATCAGGGCTGACTTCGTGATGATCGTGGTGATGGTGATGGGAATGTTCACTGGCATCTTCGGTAAGATAACGATCGGGATGGGCTTTAAATTTACTCTCACAGCTGGCGGAGCAGAAATAAAGTTGATGGTCCTGGTATCGAATGCTGCTGTGCGCCCTGTCGGGCAGGATGGCCATCCCGCACACGGGATCTCTCACCTTATGCAATACGTGGCCCTCGTCCGGGGATAATGTCTGCTCAGAAGCAGTCTGGTTGTTGTGTTGCACTGCATTGTCATTTTTCACAGTAACTCTCCTTATGCATACCGAAGCATCTTCTGTCTTCAGGGTATGTCATGGATGCGATTACCACGAATATCGCCGGCACAGGAGTGCCTGCTACCGGCGTCCCGTTATCAGCCGTTCCGCTGACTATTCGATTCGCTGGAAGACTTTTTTACTTCCATCCGGTGAGAATGCGATAACATCGTAAGCCTCTTTTCGGGCTCCCATCTCCATTCCAGGACTTCCTGCTGGCATACCGGGGGTGGCGAGACCGTATATACCTGAACCAGACTGCATTGCCTTATGTATCGTTGTCGCAGGCACATGGCCTTCAATGATCAAATTACCGGCAACCGCGGAATGACAACTTCGCAGTCCTGCAGGAATAGCATGCTTTTCTTTCAGGGCTGACAGCGCCTGATCATTCATGACGTGAGTTCGTACTTCAAACCCGTCTTTTTCCATCGCCTTGCCCCACAGGGAACAACAGCCACAGTTTTCAGATTTGTACATATCAATCACTTTTTCACTCGCCATCGCGGGCAGTGAAAGGCCGAGAGCCAGCGCCATCAGAACCACTTTTTTCATACTCACCTCTGTATATTATCGATTTAAACCCTGACGTCAGGGTGAATCAGTAAAGAAGGACACCCACAGGGGGTGCCCTTTCAGGTTCAGGACACGCTTTTTTTATGTCTGCGCAGCCAGATTAATTTGTAGGCGGCAGGAATAATGAACAGGGACAGCAGCGGAGCCGTGATCATCCCACCAATCATGGGTGCCGCGATACGGCTCATGACTTCTGAACCTGCACCGGTTCCCCAGAGTATTGGCAGCAGACCCGCAATGATCACCGCCACGGTCATGGCTTTCGGCCGGACACGCAGTACGGCACCATGATAGAGGGCTTCATCAAGGCCTTCCGGTGTGAACGTCTCTTTACGGGACAATTCCGGGTGCGCTTCAATGGCATGACGCAGATACATCAGCATGACCACGCCAAACTCTGCTGCCACCCCGGCCAGAGCGATAAACCCCGTTCCGGTTGCGACAGACATATGGAAGCCCTGCCAGTACAGGAACCATATCCCGCCAACCAGGGCGAACGGCAGGCTCATCAGGATCAGCAGGGCTTCATCAACCCGGCGGAATGCCAGATACAACAGGATGAAGATGATCATCACCGTCATCGGCACCATCAGCTTCAGTTTCTTGTTGGCATGCTCAAGCAGTTCAAACTGTCCGGAGAATGACACGCTGGTACCCGGTCTCAGTTTCACTTTCTGACTGATCGCCGTTTTAATGTCATTAACCACCGACACCATATCCCTGCCGCGCGCGTCAATGTAAATCCAGCTGGCTGGACGGGCATTTTCCGTTTTCAGCATAGTCGGCCCGGAAACGACCTTAATATCCGCAACATCGCCCAGCGTGATCTGCTGCTTCATCGGGGTCAGGATCGGCATCTGTTTCAGGGCCTGCGGGCTGTTCCGGTAATCCTGCGGATAGCGGATATTAATCGGGTACCGGGCCACGCCTTCAACCGTTTCCCCTACCGTCGCGCCGCCGATGGCTGATGAGATGAACAGCTGCACATCGCCCACCGTCATTCCGTAGCGGGAGGCTTTTTCCCGGTTGATATCCACATCAATGTAGCGCCCGCCTTCCAGTCGCTCTGCGAGAGCAGACACTACGCCGGGTACGGTTTTGGCGACCGCTTCGATACTCTGCGCCGTTGCATCGATATCGGACAGAACCGTTCCGGACACCTTGATACCTATCGGGCTTTTGATCCCGGTTGAGAGCATATCAATACGGTTACGGATTGGCGGCACCCAGAGGTTTGCCAGCCCCGGTAAACGGACGGTCCTGTCGAGTTCTTCAATAATCTTGTCAATCGTCATGCCTGGACGCCACTGATCCTCAGGTTTGAGCTGGATCGTGGTTTCAACCATTTCGAGCGGTGCGGAATCCGTGGCGGTCTCTGCTTTACCGGTCTTGCCAAATACAGAGGCCACTTCAGGAACGCTTTTGATTAACTTGTCCGTCGTCTGCAGGAGCGCTGCAGCTTCAGCCGGAGAGACACCCGGCAGGGTCGACGGCATATACAACAGGTCGCCCTCGTTAATCTTCGGCAGAAACTCACCGCCCACCTGGCTCAGCGGCCAGATAACGGTGAAAATGGACAAGGCCGCAACCAGCAGGGTTGTTTTTGGCCAGTGGAGAACCCGCAACAGCAATGGATGATACGCTTTGATCAGTACCCGGTTCAGGGGGTTACTGGTCTCTGCAGGAATTTTCCCCCGGATCCAGAATCCCATCAGAATCGGAATGACGATGATGGCCAGCGCGGCCGCGCCCGCCATGGAGTACGTTTTCGTGAATGCCAGCGGGCCAAACAGACGTCCTTCCTGACCTTCCAGGGTAAAGATAGGAATAAAGGACAGGGTGATGATCAGCAGGCTGATAAACAGTGCGGGTCCCACTTCAACGGAGGCATCGGTAATCACCTTCCAGCGGGTGGCGTTGTCAATCTGCTCACCCGGATGCTGATGATCCCACTCCTCAAGCCGCTTATGCGCATTCTCAATCATCACAATGGCGGCATCCACCATCGCACCGACGGCAATCGCTATCCCTCCCAGCGACATGATATTGGCGTTCAGTCCCTGGAAGTGCATGACGATAAAGGCGATACACAGACCAAGCGGCAGAGAGATAATCGCCACCAGGGCAGAACGTACGTGCCACAGGAACAGGGCACAGACGATGGCCACCACGATAAACTCTTCCAGAAGTTTGGAACTGAGGTTATCAATCGCCCGGTCGATGAGCTGGCTGCGATCGTAGGTGGTCACGATTTCAACGCCTTCCGGCAGGCTGGCCTTCAGCGTCTCAAGTTTATCCCTCACTGCCGTGATAACGTCGCGTGCATTTTTACCCGACCGCAGGATCACCACGCCGCCAGCGACTTCGCCCTGGCCGTTCAGCTCGGCAATACCACGCCGCATTTCAGGCCCGGTCTGCACGCGGGCAACATCCCGCAGATAAACCGGCACGCCGTTCTCGCCTGTTTTCAGGACGATGTTATTAAAATCATCAATGCTCTGAAGATAACCGCTGGCACGGACCATATACTCAGCTTCGGCCATTTCAACGGATGAGCCACCGGCCTCCTGGTTAGACGATTCAAGGGCCTGTTTCACTTCGGGCAGGCTGATACCATACTGAGACAATTTTACCGGATTGACCTGAATCTGGTACTGTTTCACCACGCCGCCAACCGAAGCGACCTCAGCCACGTTCGGGATGGTTTTCAGCTCAAATTTCAGGAACCAGTCCTGCAGAGAACGCAGTTCTGAAAGGTCGTGTTTTCCGCTGCGATCGACAAGGGCATATTCAAATATCCAGCCCACCCCCGTGGCGTCCGGACCGATTTCAGAACTCACACCGGCGGGCAGTTTTCCCTGTACCTGGTTCAGGTACTCCAGCACGCGGGAACGGGCCCAGTACAGATCGGTGCCGTCTTCAAAAATGACATACACATACGAATCACCGAACTGTGAAAAACCACGCACGGTTTTTGCGCCAGGCACGGACAGCATGGTGGTGGTAAGTGGATAGGTGACCTGGTTTTCTACAATCTGCGGGGCCTGGCCGGGATAGCTGGTTTTGATAATGACCTGCACATCTGACAGGTCAGGCAAGGCATCGACAGGCGTGTTAATAATCGTCCATGTGCCCCAGATGCTGAGAAACAGGGCCCCCATCATGACCAGGAAACGGTTGGCGACAGAGCGCCGGATAATCCATTCAATCATCGTCGTCTCCTCAGTGCCCTGAATGCATATTTACAGGCTGGTCAGACATTGCTGGCATACTGCTTTCTGTTTTTTCAGGGTGGCGCATACGTTCCAGTGCGCCCGTAATATTGGCTTCAGAGTCAATGAGGAACAGGCCACTGACCACCACGGTATCGCCTTCATTCAGGCCGGAGCCGATGCCGGACTGTTGCTGTGACTCATGCAGAACGTGGATCTGTTTCGGCACAAACTTGCCTTCATCATCAACAGTAATCACGCGCTGTTCTTTGCCGGTATCGATAACGGCCTGGCTTGGTATCAGCAGCATCTCCTGGCTTCTGGTATTCAGTTTCAGATAGGCATTCATGCCCGGCTTGAGAAACTCATCCTTATTAGAAACCTGGAGACGGACCTGAAGCGTACGGGTTGTCTGATCCACGCTGGGAAGAATATTCCATTTTTCGACATGGAATGTTTTATCCGGATAAGCCGGTACCGAAATTTCAAACTGCGACGTATCTTTCAGCAGATAGGCGATAGATTCTGGCACTGCAGCGCTGATCCAGACCGGGTCCATTCCCTGAATCTGAGCCACCACCTTATCTTTCGAAATATTCATGCCGGTGCGCAGGTCAAATGCAGTAATGACACCATCAATAGGTGCTTTAATGGTAAAACGGGTCTGAATGCTCCGGGTAGAACGCAGTCTCTGAATATCCTCTTCCGGCATACCTGCCAGGCGAAGCCGTTCCAGAACGCCTTTAATTTGCGTGGAAGTACCACCGGTGCTGGATAACAGAAGGAATTCACTCTGTGCTTCCACCCAGTCCGGAATGGTAATATCGATAAGTGGCGTCCCCTTCTTCACATGATCGCCAATCGTCATGGGGTAGACTTTTTCGACAAACCCGTCAGAACGCGCCTGCACAATAACAAACTGATACTCGTTATAGCTGACATTAGCCGGGATTGTCTGAGAATAATTCAGCATTCCTCGCGTGACTTTTTGCGTTTTTAATCCCAGATTCTGAACCTGGGTTGGGTCGATACGGATCCCGCCACTGCTTTTATCGCCACTGTCATCAGCATATTTTGGCACCAGGTCCATATCCATAAAGGGCGATTTTCCGGGTTTATCAAATTTGGTATCCGGTTTCATTGGGTCATACCAGAAAAGCACCTTTCGTTCCGGTGCCTTTTGTTCTGTTTTTTCTGTCTTTTGTGCTGAGTTTACATACTGCCAGGCAGTAACCGATATCAGCCCCCCTGCTATGAGGCTGCTGATAATTATTGCAGCATATTTTATCTTTAAAGAAGCCATACAATTTTCCGCTAAAAAATCAAAACACCTGGCATATGCGCCTGACGGTTAACTCACACATATACCTATGTGAATGTACAGGCGCACAGGATGTAATCGCTCCGGACAGCCAATCAGGACTGCGTCACGTTAATGCTTTTGAGTAAGGAGATATTGCCCTGCTGAATAAACGAGAAATCGACATGGTTGCCTGTTTTCAGGGCATTAATAGCATCGTCTGCATTAACAAAAGTAAAGCGCATGGTCATTGCAGGCCAGCCCACCGCTGGAATTGCTTCATGCGAAATGGTGATTTTCTTAGTATTCATATCAATGTCTTTAACGACACCGGTGCCCTTGATAACTTGCTGTACCGAAGCATCACTGGCAGTATTCATATCGCCATGCTGATGTGTTTCAGCATGAAGACCGGCAGAAAACATGACAGAGAAGGCACCAAATAAAACGGCTTTAAGTGAATTACGCATTTTAATTTCCTGATTAATTAAATAAATTTACTCTACCCAACCGCCACCCAGCGCGGTAAACAGATTAATTTCGTTAACCTGCCGGGAATAGGTAAGATCGAGAATGGTTTGCTGGGTAGCGAAGAGGGAACGTTCTGCATCCAGCACTTCGATGTAACTGACAGCACCACTTGCATACAATCCTCTGGCACGCTGGAGAGTTATCTGAAGTGAATCAAGATAACGCTGCTGTGACTCAAGTTGCTGGCTAAGGCTGTCGCGCAGCGCAAGCGTGTCGGAAACATCCTTAAAGGCTGACTGAATTTTTTGTTCGTAATTAACCACCGACTGTTGCTGGCGAATTTCAGCCAGCTTCAGATTGGCTTTATTCCTGCCAGCATTAAATATAGGAATTTCAATTTTAGGGATAAAATTCCACATTCCACTTCCTGACGTAAACAGGCTGGACAGCTCCGTACTGCTTGCGGAAAGACCACTGGTCAGGGTAATTGAGGGGAAAAAGGCCGCTCGCGCTGCGCCAATATTGGCATCAGCCGCTTTCAGCTGATATTCCGCTTCCATAATATCCGGTCGCTGCAGCAAAATTTGTGAAGACAGATTTGGTGGCAATTTTACTGGGGCTATCTCCCCGCCTTTCATCCCTTTTTCTGACGGAAGTGCGCGGTACGTTCCCAGCACCAGTTGCAGGGCATTGTTTGCCTGAGCCAGATCGCCTTCTCGTTTGGCTATTTCGGCGCGGGTACTTTCGATTTGTCCTCGCGCCTGTTCAAGTGCCAGAACGTTCGTACTCCCGGTCACGAGCTGCTGCTCAACGAAAGCATAGGACTGTTGATAATTTTTCAGCGTTTCCCGCGCAATACGAAGTTGTTCGTACGCCAGTTGCTGGCTGAAATAGCTTTGTGAAACGTTGGATACCAGCAGGATGTGTACGGCCCGACGGGCTTCTTCGCTGGCAAAGTAGTTCTGGCGATCAGCATCACTCATGTTCTTAAGTTTGCCGAAAAAATCGAGCTCATAGCTGAGCTCCAGTCTCGCGTCGTACTCCTGTGTGGTCGGCTTGTCACCTTTCAGACCACCGCTGTATGTTATCCCGGATGAGGCATTCAGCTGGGGATAACGATCTGCATCCGTGACGTTGAACTGGGCTCGGGCCTCTTCAACCTTCAGGGCAGCCATTCTCAAATCACGGTTATTAGTCAGAGCTTCACCGATCAACCGGGTAACCTGGGGATCGACAAAAAAGTTACGCCAGCCCGTATCCTGATAGCCATTTACCGCTGGCGTCAGGCTGTTATGGGACAGTGAAAACTGCTGGGGTACCGGTGCTGCGGGCCGCTGATATTCAGGCGCAAGCGACACGCAGCCTGCCAGGATGAATATCGTGCTAATGCTGAGTAATTTTAATTTGAACATAACGCTTCTCGTCCAGGC
>NZ_JAMJFW010000080.1:0-9444 GCF_023544405.1 Enterobacter cloacae complex sp. OE43NF | reverse complement strand
CCATTCCCGCAGGTATATGCCCGGCAGTTAATATAGCGCTTACGGCGGCTTGCCTTTCTTCAATGAGGTCAGTAAAAGTTGATGAAATGAAAACTTGAAATTTTCTATTCATTTTTAATCCGTGTAAAGTTATTGTTATCCAACATACCCGCAAAATTCGATAGGTAACTTTAAGGTGGTATTATTAGCCTTTCATTAGTATCTCATACTGAAAATGATCGATAACAGGAAGACATTCGACGCCAATACCAACATCAGAGCATCATCATATGATATAGGTTAAAGCCTGTTCAAGGCCGATTAGCGTTTGTTCTCTAACTTTCCCCTCAGCGCGAGCAGCCCCGCCCGCCTGCCCGCTCCACTTAACAGGGTGGTTTTCATGCACATCGTAAATCGCTTCAGGAGCCGCCACACAAGGACTTTTGCGTCAAAAATAACGCATGACTGTCATGCGCTTTCATGCGGCATAGACATGCACTCAGGCTACAGACATCAAAAACCCGGCACAGGCCGGGCTAAAGTTAGTGGTTCTGTTCAGATCAAAACAGTTTTCTTTTTTTCCTGTCATCATGTGAGCCTGATACCGGCGCTGAACCGGCCAGGCTCATCACGTCGTCCCGGAATCTCAGCGGCAATATTTCACTCGTCCATTTCAGCATGAGATTCAGGATAAATTCACGATATAGTGTATCTGCATCATTTGTACCTTCAATAATCCCCGGTATATGCGCTGAGCTATCCCGTTCAAATTGTCTGTACTTCATCCTGAGCAGGCTGCTCAATTCAGCACCGTTGAAAATAAAAAAGTCACGCAGAAGCTCATCAATACGCTCTTCCGTGATGCCATGATGGCAGTTTACGTAGGCGTTTGCCTTACGACCTGTCACGTTAGCCAGTACCGGCAACTGCTCTTCTTTTTCAGTGATCAGACCGGCCAGTTCGGCGGCTGTTTCCTGTTGTTCCAGATACTCAGCCCGAAGAGCTTTCATCTCTGGGGTCACGATACCGCCGTTCTGGCTAAGCAATTTCCTGAACTGCACCCGATTGTCTTTGCTCGCCTGTTCAGTTTCGGCCTGATGCTGACGCAGAGCCCTGAGGTTCTCAATAGCTGTATCTTCGGCCTGTCTGGCCTCCACCCAGGCCTGCATTTTTTGGTAAAGGTCAATTATCCTGGACTGCCAGTCGGAAGAAAGGCCTTTTGTCAGTGTTTCCGTCTGGCGGGCGATTTCATCTGCAGGCAACCGCATGAGCCAATCCGCATCCTGAAGTGGTTTCTTTGCCCTGGCGAGGAGTGTCACTACATGTCCGGTTGCGGCCTGAATCTGGTTTTCGGTCAATTGTTGTTCTGTCATATTATGGTTCCTCCCCATTTTATTGTGCATGACGGTCTTTAAGGGTACAGGCCGAGCCGTAGCGGCCCAGCGTCTGCGACTTACGTGCGGGGGAATCATCCTGCGACTCAGGTTGAGATGGCACGGGTTTATGCGGCTTCATAATTATCGTGTCAACGCTTTCCAGCGCTGTAAATGTGCAGGAACATTCAAGATTCTGGCACTGATACCATGAGCGTTTAACCGATGGTGCTTCATAGGCGGAGGTTCTGGCGTGTGCCGTAGTGCCGCATTCGGGACATTTAAGTGCCATCAGATACCCTCCGCGGCTCGGTTACGTTTTTTCAGTTCTTCACGTTCCTGCCGGATCTTCATTTTATGAAGGGCCGCCGGAGAGGGAAGTTTGCGGAAATCAGCAAGGGCAGCATAATCCGGCGCAACACCTGCCAGTTTAAACACCGGGTCCTGTTCCGGCATCGCAGCGTTAGTAAGAGCCGGTTTGGTGATATGTTTGTGAATAAAGTCTTTCAGTACTGTGTCCGGGTCATTAACTGAATTCACCACACCCACAACGGCACTGGCTTCCCGCCCCATTGTGGTTTTGAGCAGGCTCAGTGTCTGGATTAACGCCTGACCATGCGACTGCATGAAGTCTTCCCAGATTTGCTTTGCGCGAATTTCCACAAGGGTGTTATGTGCGCTGATATACTGCCCGGCTAATTTCCCGGCCTCCTGCGGTAATAAGGCATTTTCGCTTTCCTGAGCTGCCAGCAGTTCATCAAAATCCTCAAGCGTTTCTCGTCCCAGCGCAATTTCCGTGCGCAGTTTTTTCATTTCCTTTGAGACTACGCCCTGACTTTCACGAAACAGCGTGCGCCACTCCTCATTCAGCGCGTTAGTCGTGGCTTCCATTTCAGCGCGGCGCTGGCGGATTGTCGCAATATTATCTGCTGCCGCTTTTTGCTGACGACGTGCTTCAAGCCATGCGTTTCTGGTTATGTTCAGGGTTTCCAGTGCCCGCTGCGTTACAGCCGGAAAAGTGGAAAGGCTGGTATTCTCTGCGGTGTTGTTCATGACTTCTCCTGTCGGGTTGCTTCGTTACGTCAATTGTGTCGTGGCTGACACAAGCGCACTATCGGTGCTCAGTGTGTGGTGGCTGGCACAACGGGCGTTTGCGGTTATTCAGGCGTGGCTATGAAAGCCAGCCAGATAAAAATGCCTCGGTTTCAGTCTGCGTTATGTCCCTGATGCGGTGGAACAGGTGAAACATGTGTTACAGCATTGTTTTATAAAGTATTTATATGCACAACACAGGTGGAACATCGCGGGTAACAAGGTGGAACAGCGGATCGGCTGGCGTTCCACCTGTTCCACCTCACTATTTCAAAAGGTGGAACAGGCTCAGCCCTTGTAAAATACGGTTGTTCCACCTGTTTCACCTGTTACCCTTAATAAATAAGACTCACGCAAAGCCTTAACCCGGCACCTCGCTGTTGAAGACATAGAGTCTGCGGGGATTCATCTCTGGAGGGCGAATGGTTGTCTGTAGCTTGCCATCGGTGGAGGGCAGCAGGTATCCACGATCCGCGCACAAACGCGCCACCTTGCGCGGGTCAAATCCCCGGCAGATTTCTTTCCAGCCGGACGGCATGACGTAGAACGTGGTGACGGCTTCCGTGCCCTGCGCGGTACTGCCTTTCTCCACCCTGCGCCAGCCCACCATATTGCCGGGGCGGTTACGCTCGTCGTGCCAGTCAGCAAAGCGGCTGTACTGATTCGCGGTAAAGAAGCTGCGTACCTGCTCCAGTGCGGCAATATCTTCCTGATTGGCGGTGTGCCCGCGATCTTTCAGCCATGCGTTCAGGCAGACGCGGGTTGCCCGCAGCGCTTCACCCTCAGGCCAGCCGGTGATACCCAGCCGGGTTGCCAGCTCGCCCGCCATCGCCACCAGTGCAAAGCGGTTCACAGCCCGGCCCACCTGATTACCCGCATCTTTCGGGGTCAGGGCGGCGGTATATTCCTTCATCAGTGACTTTGCCTGTGCCGTCAGCCCGTTAAGGTCAGCGGTCAGGGCTTTCAGCCACTCCCTGAACGGCGAACCGTAGTAGCTGGACGTGGCCCACTCCAGATGTTCCGCCAGAGCCTTGCCGCTGTCGAAGCCGTGCAGCTCCTCAAATACGCCAAACTTCCCGGAATCACTGGGGATCTGGATCATCCTGACTTCCATCCCGGCAAAGGTACGCTCACCGGCTTTTGCCGCATGTTCAGTCAGTGACAGCTCGCCGGTTGAAAAGAACAGCAGCCGCCACTGCTTACGGGTGCGCAGCTCACCGTCCGTACCGGCACGGCCCTTGCCCTGACCGTTTGCCAGCATGTAGGCGATATTGCCTGCCTCGCGTCCGTCCACCTCCCGGATCTCATCGAGCATCATGGCGGCATCGTTGCGGCGGCTGGCGCATCCCTCCAGCGCGTTGCCGGTTGCCCGCCACGTCTGCCAGTAGTCAGGCCCGCCGCAGACGGAGGTTGCCGCTTTCATCGTGGTGGTCTTACCGTCCGTCGATTCCCCCTTGAGGTGGTAGCCGCCGCCGTCCATACCAACCAGCCGTAACAGTGGTGCAGCAAAAGCCAGACTGACGGCAAACGCCACGCGGGAGTTGCCGGTGCAGTAGCGGGAAACGTGCTCCCGCCATTCCTCCGTTGTGCCCGACACTCGGAAATCGCGACCCTGCACGGAAGTGGTCTGGAGAATGACACTTTCCGCACCTTCACCGCTGACCTCATCCTGCAGGACGTAAACCTGACCATGCCACCCGGTGCGGCTGACGCAGGTCACGCGGCGTTCCGGTTTACACAGCGAGATATATTCCATCAGGCGGGCGCGGGCCTCGCCGGTGGTGCTGATATAAGACAGCCCGTTGACCAGCAGTACCCGGCGCAGCTCCTCACCGCTGCCGCTCAGCATTTCCATCGGCATCGCCCAGCGGCGGCGCTCTCCCCACGTATCTTCCCACTCCAGCAGTCGCCCGAAGTTACCGCCATCGGCATCGCAGGTGATTGCCGTCACGCGCAGCGGGTTGCATATTTTGACGTTCTGGATTTCCGTCTCACCGTTGCGCTGTACCTGTTTTTCATACCAGAGATATTCCTGGGTAAGACGGAACCCGTGCGGCAGCTGCGTGCGGCCTTCCCCGCACAGCACCAGACCGTTACGAAAGGCTTCACGGGCGCGGGTAATACCGTGCTCCCGATGGAAATCATTCCAGTCAGCCTTAATCTCTCCTGGTGGCAGCGTCATCCAGCCGCCAACAGCTTTTGCCGCCCGTTCAGCAAAGGATCTGCCGGGGTTTTCGCCCCCGTCCTGAAAATCGTTATCACCGGCGATGATAATTTTTACCTCAGGCCAGCGTGCCCGCAGCGACTGCGCCACGTTGGGCAGGTTGCCCGCAGATATGGCAGCCACTACGCACCCGGCGGTGAGCTGACTTACCGTCAGCGCCGTGGCGTAACCTTCGGTGATCACCACCTGTACCGGCGGTTCAGACGGTAGCGGACTGAGCGCCACAAACGCGCCTTTCATCGTGCTGCCGGGCAGTATGCTTTTTTCACCCGTCGGGGCGATAAGCTGCGCACCGGTCACGGCTCCGGCGTTGGTGGTGAGCGGTAACAACAGGGAACCGGCAGGAAAATCCTTACCGCTGATATGCTGCACGCTCCCGGTCAGGGAAGCCGGGTATCCGGCAAATCCTTTTCCGGTCAGATAGGGGCTTTCTCCCGTATGGCTCTCTTTCATCAGCGCCGCCACGGTAAGGCTCATATCGCGTTTAGGGGCTTTTTGCCTGGCGGGCTTAACGGGCAGTTCCTGCACATCCGGCACATTAAGCACCTGCGCCACCTCCTGCGCTGCCTTTCTGACGCCGTAACCGGTCATGAGCTTAACCAGATCCAGACCATCACCATTGCCGCACTGGCTGCAAATCCACGTCCCGCGCCCGTCAAGGTCATCGAGACGAAAACGATCCTTGCCCCCACATTTCGGGCAGGGGCCGTGCCTGCCGTTTTCAGGTACATCAATACGCAGCATCTGCAGAATAACGGGCCATTTCCCCCGCGCAGCGTCTGAAATCTGCGTAACCTTCTGTGTTGTCATACTTCCCCCTGATACAGCGCCACACCCGTGCTGCAGAAGTCATCAAAGGCCGCCGGAAGCGTGCGGTACAGCTCCGCCATCACTTCACAGCCGCGCACGGTCAGTACCGGCGGCGCGGTCAGCAGTGACGGCTCCAGCATGTCAGTCAGCAGTGCCAGCGCGGCAGCGGCGCCCTGTGCTTCGCCGTACTCGTTAATCAGTGCGCATTCGATATGCAGCGCAATGGCCATTTCAATACGCTCCACCGTCAGGCTGTGCGGACCATACTGATCGCTGCCGGTTTCGTTCAGCGTTTTTTGCCGCCATGCCGAAGCAATCGCCCGCCGGTACAGCGCGGTGGTCATTTCTGCCGGGAAAATGGAAACCTGCGGCTGGTTCATCTTGTACCTCCTTCAATCAGTGCGCAGCTGTGCGCAATATCCGTCAAATCTGCCCGCAGGTATTCCATCAGCGCGGCGACACCCGGCGCACAGCCTGCATCCAGCGCTCCGACCTGAGACGGGTATTCAGAAAAGAGAAGCTGGAGCAGGTCGCAGGCATTTCTTGCGCGGGTCAGCTTTCCGAAACCGTCCTCTGACAATCCATAGGCAAAAGCACCGGCATTGGGTTTTTCAGGCAAAGTGTGGCCCTGAGCACTGTTGTGCCCGTTTGAAATATTCATCGTGGATTACTCCGTTTTCAGCGGTGTTTTGTCAGAGAAACTTTGAATAGTGACTGTCGTCAGGTTCAGCAGAACGCCGTATGCTGCGCTCCTGCCAGCGGGTAAATACCACAGACGGATGCAGTGTCAGCGGGCCGGAGCCACTACCGCCTGCCGGAGCTGGTGAAGGTTTAAAGAGCGGCGCATCAAAAAGGCGCGTATACCGCTGTTTAAACCATGCCAGAGGGCAGGAAGAAAGCTGGTTGTCGCTGTCATGACGTATCAGCACTTCACAGCTGAATTCAGGATTAACCAGCGCCACGGAGGGTGAGGCTTCAATTAATCGGATGATTGTGACGGTCCAGCCACGTTCATGCTGCCAGCGTTCGCCGGGTTGCGGATAATTACGCATGTTCACCTCCGCAGGGAATACACCCGGCAAAGCTCAGCACATAGTCCGGGGCAAGTCTGCGCCGCGCTGAGCGCTCGTTATCTGCGGTGATCCTTAACATCACAGGACGGGCATTGCGTTGACTGCGGTTGATCGCAGCAAATAACCAGGTACACTTCTTTTTAGCCATCTTCGTTTCCTCATACAGCGGATTGGTCAGAGGCCCGGTTAGTGTTGCTGCACTGCCGGGCTTCGCCTTTTTCACCCTAGAACACTTAAGGTGTGGCCCACTATAAATATTAGGTGTGGCCCACGTCAATGCTTTTCTTTGTTCTTTTCCCGTGTATACTGTGGCCCACCAAACATACGGAGATTCAGTAATGGCTACCGGTACAAAGAATGCTAAATCACAAGCCTTAAAGGCACGAGTGCCACATGACGTAGTTGAAGCGATGGAAATGGTGAAAGAAGAGGACGAAAGTACGTCACAATTCATCATTACATCCATGCAAAGTGAGATCAAACGCCGCCAGCGCAGGAAAGTTAAGCCAGAACAAGGAGGCTGAATAGAGAAGCTAACAGACGTTCTCTCAGGCTCCATGCTAATTTCAGTAAGCGACAATATTTTTAAGCCCACAAACTCAATATGTCGGGCTTTTTTATTAGTGATTTTCATGCCGTTCACCACGAGAGGCATATATTTGCTCTTGAATCCAGTGATCGACTTCGCTTTCAACAAATGAAATTGCACGAGTTCCTATTTTTACTGGGCGGGGAAATGTATTATTTGAAAGCTGTTTGTAAAGCCATGCCTTGCTACGCTGAACGCGTCTTAACACCTCTTTTGCTGAAATAAGAGTCTGATTATCTGAAAGGTTGTTTGCATATTCCATCTTGTTACTCCGTGTTCTACTTAAGTTCACGGTGACTTTAAACACTGAAAAAAAGTGATTCTAGTGATAATGGAATCTATTAATACAAACGCTGATTCTATTGAAACGTGATAGTTTCTACTGAAAAAAGAAATAATGTTCATATGAAAGAACACGAGAAGAGGAAAATGCACAACAAAATAAAATCAATAAAATTCATATAGATATCATTGCAGCACAAACAAATCATACGTTAGAAGGTATTATTGCGTTTTATCGATTCATATTACTCAGGGATTACCACAGTATTACACTGTATTACCCCCTATAGCCCCTTAGAGCCTCTTGTAGCCCCTTCTAATGAGAGATATACAGATAGCAATAATAAATTCACTCTCCGTATTTTATAATGTCTTTCCCCAGCTTTATTTTCTTATAGAACGTAGCTTTTTTAACTCCTTTCAATAGAATCTCATTCTCATTACAAAAAGAAACAATATCATTATATATAACACTATTATCGCTATAATTTCCCTTTCCATGTTTCTTAAGCAACTCAATTAGTAAGTAAATTAATTTACAACTATAATTATCCTCATCATCTTTTCTGTACTGCCCTCTGCCATTACTCCTTAACTTTTTACCAACTTCATATAATTCACTTCCTCCTAGCATCATTAAAATATCGCCCCAATCTTTATTTTTTACTTGTTGTTGCAATGCGTTCTCAATTCTTTCCTTAATTTCAGGAGGTACAATATCTTCCCTCTGAAAGATATAAGCGGCAGTTAATACTAAATTCGCCTCCACTTTTTGCGTGGCGGATATGTTTTTATATTCATTAATCAATTGTAGATTTCTGGTTATTGCCTTTCTTAACCGAATAACCTCTTTTAATTGAATATCAGTCAATTCATCATTTTCGGTATCATAGTCAAAACCATTCATAGCAAGCGCCACTTCGTGCGGCGTAATGTACGTTAACCTATTAAAATAAAACAAATTATTATCAGATTGAGTGTTATTCATTTGAATCTCTCCTCAGTACCACAATGGTAATTATTTTCCATGCACACGCGCAAAATCATATGGTGTGATAGATCCATTCTTGTTAGCATCAATGTAATCAGCCCACCATTGCAGCATTAATCTTCTTTCTTCAAGATATTCAGAAGTATGCATATATGAACCTTTCACGTTTTTTCGTTCAACGTGACTTAGCTGTCTTTCAATGGCATCATCATTCCATAGTTTCGACTCACTTAGCGCACCACGCGCCATAGTTCTAAAACCATGCCCACATACTTCTGTCTTCGTATCATATCCCATTACACGTAAGGCGCTATTTACAGTATTTTCACTCATTACTTTTTTAGGATCATGATCGCTGGGAAATATAACCTCGCCTTTACCGCTCAAGGCATGTAAACGTTTAAAAATATCAAATGCTTGTTTGCTAAGAGGAACAATATGTTCAGTTTTCATCTTCATCCCACGCTCAGAGTGTTTTACGCCGGGAATAGGTTTACGAATTCCAGGTATCGTCCACTCGCTTCGTTCAAAGTTAACCTCACTCCAGCGAGCAAAACGCATCTCACTTGAACGAATAAATGTGAGTAGCGTTAATTCAACGGCAAGCCGTGTCATTAGTCGCCCTTTATAGCGTGATAGTCTTTCAAGAAACTCAGGGATTCTTTTTGGGGGTAGTGCTGGGTGATGGGTTGTCTTAACGCTTAAAAGCGCTCCAGCCATATCACTGGCAGGATTTGATTCAAGAAGGTCATTCTGCACACCGAAACGCATAATTGCGGTTACGCGCTGCATCAGTCGCTGCGCAACATCATGTTTACCTGCCGCATCAACAGCTTTGATCGGATTGAGAAGCTGGCTGGTTCTCAACGTTCTGGCGTCAATTTGACCTATCGAGGGGAAAATATACTGCTCAAGCGTCAGCAGAACGCGACGGCTATGATCTTCGCTCCAAGTTAGGTTACTTGCGTGCCATTGCCTTGCGATAGTTTCAAATAAATATGCCCCCTCAATTTCAGCTTGTGCCCCCTTTT